>DAOUZV010000071.1 GCA_030665485.1 Chloroflexota bacterium
GGCGCCGAGTCCGAACTGAGCACCGTCGGTGAACCTAGTGCTGGCGTTTACATATACCGCCGCCGTATCCACCTCATCCAGAAAGCGCATTGCTGCCATGTAGTCATTACTGACAATGGCCTCGGAGTGCCCGGAGCCATATTTTTCTATATGATCCAGCGCCTCATCCAGTGAGTCGACTACCTTGACTGCTGCTATCAGCGCCAGAAACTCCTTGCCCCAGTCCTCATCCGTGCTGGCGGTCAGCTTCAATGTCGAATTAGATTTAAGTATATCCAACGCTCGTGCATCGCAATGCATCTCAACGCCTGCCTTGTTCCACTCCGCAGCAACCTTGGGCAGATAGCTGGCGGCTACATCTTTATGCACCAGCAGGCAATCAAGCGCATTGCACACGGTGGGGCGCTGCACCTTGGCGTTGTAGGCAATTGCCACAGCATTGTCTATATCCGCAGCCTTATCCACATAGGTATGGCACACACCGATACCACCCGTTAACACCGACATGGTGGCGTTTTCGGAGACGAACTTAATCAGGTTGGCCCCGCCCCTGGGTATCAGGAGATCGACCGCCCACTTCATTTTAAGCAGGTGATTTACCAGATCCCTGTCGGGGTTTTCTATGTACTGGATAGTGCCATCAGGCAGCCCGGCTATGGCACAGGCCTCTGTCGCCACCTTTACCAGCGCTGTATTGGAGTTTATGGTCTCCTTGCCGCCGCGCAGTATTACCGCATTACCTGATTTTAAGCACAGGCTGGATATATCTATAGTAACGTTGGGTCTGCTCTCATAGATGGCTGCGATCACCCCAAGAGGCACCCGCCTTCTACCCAGCATAAGCCCGTTGGGCAGTGTTTTATTGTCGAAGCTCTCGCCAACCGGATCGGGAAGTGCCGCCACCGAACGCACATCGGCAGCCATTCCCCGTAATCGCTCGGAATTGAGAATAAGCCTGTCCAGCATGGCATCACCCATGCCCGAAGCCTTGGCCGCGTCGCTGTCGATCTTATTGGCTGCGAGGATTGTCTTTTCCTCTGCTATCAGGGCATCGGCAATATTCAACAACGCTTCGTTTTTTATGGCGGTTGATGTATGGGCCAGTTTGCGAGCGGCTGCCTCTCCCTTGGTGCCCATCTGATCCAGTTTTTCTATTTCGCTTGCCATGGTGTTAACTCCCTATTTTGATTGGCATTTACAGGTTTTTTACAACACGGCAAGGTTGTTGCGGTGCATTACCTCGGTGCCGTATTCGTGGCCCAATATTTCGAGAATATCGTCAGATTGTTGGCCCATAATCTGGGCTATATCGGCAGCGCTGTAGTTGGATATACCGCAGGCGATACGGGTTCCGTTGCTGTTGACTATGTTAATTATGTCGCCGCGCTTGAATTTACCCCTCACCTCCATAACGCCGGCTGGCAGTAGGCTTTTGCCATCTTGCGTCAGCGCCACAACTGCTCCGTTGTCGATAGTCAGTCCACCTTTGGATGACAGCCCGCTGAGCATCCAGCGCTTGCGGCTCTCCATCTTGCTGGTTGTTGTGGGGAATAACGTACCCATTTTTTTGCCGCTTACAACGTGTGCAATTACATCTGGCTCTTGCCCGTAGGCGATGATCACGGATGTGCTGCACGATGTGGCCAGCTTTGCCGCCTCTATTTTTGTTCCCATGCCGCCGGTGGCACGCTTGCTTCTGGTTTTGCCCGCCATTTTTTCTATATCTGCGTTTATTTCTTTTACCTCGTGTATCAATTCGGCATTTGAGTCCACTGCGGGATCGGCGGTATATAGTCCGGTCACGTCGCTGAGCAACAGTAGCAGATCCGCATCGACCAGATTGGCAACCATGGCCGAAAGGTTATCGTTATCGCCGAACTTGAATTCTTCTATTTCATCTATGGCTACCACGTCGTTTTCGTTTACTATGGGCACAACTCCAAGCTCAAGCAGTGCCATCAGTGTATTTCTAGCGTTCAGGTAGCCCTGTCGATCAGTCAGGTCGGTTTTGGTTAGCAGCGTCTGCGCTATGGTTATCCCGTGTGCGCTGAATAGCTTTTCGTATGTGTTCATCATGCGGTTTTGCCCCACCGATGCCAGCACTTGTTTAAATGGAATATCCTTACGGTCTTTTTCTATGCCAAGCTTTTTACGCCCGGCGGTTATAGCTCCGGAGGATACCAAAATAAAATCCAATTTCTTTTTACGTAGATTGGCGATCTGATTTACTAGGTTGGCCATAGCGGCCTCATCCAGACCATCGGTTCCGCCGGTAATCAGGTTCGTTCCAAGTTTTACTACGATACGCTTGTATAACATTGCGCATAATTATAACACAAACATAGATAGGGACAAGCAAAGGCTGTTATAATAGTCGCTAAGTATTAATGAACGGTCAGATATAATGAAAATCCTTGGAATAGAATCATCTTGCGACGAGACGGCAGCGGCGGTTGTCGAAAATGGCGTAAAGATATTCTCTAACGTTGTTGCATCGCAGGTGGATATCCATGCGCGGTACGGCGGCATTGTACCGGAGGTGGCATCGCGCCAGCATTTGCTGTCGATTACCCCCATAGTACAAAAAGCTATGGATGATGCACAAGTCGGTTGGAAAGATATCTCCGCCATTGCAGTTACCAGCGGGCCGGGGCTTGCCGGTTCGCTACTGGTGGGATTGAGCATGGCCAAGACGCTGGCATGGGCGCATAGACTGTCTTTAGTCGGAGTCAATCATCTGGAGGGGCATATATACGCTAATTGGCTTATCGACGATGTGCCGGGCTTTCCTTTAATATGCCTCATTGTCTCTGGCGGCCATTCCGATTTGATATTGATGAGAGGCCACGGCGATTACGTAAGGCTGGGGTGCACCCGCGATGATGCCGCTGGCGAGGCCTTTGATAAGGTGGCGCGCATTTTAGGTGTGGGCTATCCTGGAGGACCAGCGATCGAAAAGGTATCACGTGACTCGGCGAACAGCGCTGATTATCCGTTGCCGCGCGCTTGGCTAAAGGGAAGCTATGATTTTAGCTTCAGCGGCCTGAAAACGGCGGTATTACGCCTGTTTAATTGCCTAGATGAGCCCAAGCCTGCTAGTGATATCGCCGCCAGTTTTCAGGAAGCTGTGGTTGATGTGCTGGCTGCCAAGACCATCGAAGTCGCTCGGAATTACAAGGTGAAGCGTATTGTCATCGCCGGAGGCGTGGCGGCCAACAAGCTGTTGCGCAAAACGGTGCAGGAACGCTCTACTATTCCTGTTTCCTGCCCTCCGCCGGCACTGTGCACTGATAATGCGGCCATGATTGCTGCTTGTGGCTATTTCCGTTTCAAACAAGGCGTAACATCTGGTTTAGGCTTAGACGTCGAACCAAATCTTAAACTAGGATAGTTAAGAAAATAAGGGTCGTAATACAGCGAATATCCGAAATCTAGCATACTGGTAATTAAAGAAATGGCATAATAAATCAGCGTTAATGGCTGTAAGTTGCTGTAAGTTACTGTAAACGGGCTTGATTTAAAACAGAATACAGGGTATCATAAGTAAGTTAGCACTCTTCAAGCAAGAGTGCTAATTAATCTGGTAAGTTAAGGAGGTTTGAAGTGGCAATGAACCTAGAACCGCTGGGTGATCGGATAGTAGTGAAGCCAATTGCCAAAGAGGAAGTAACGAAGGGTGGTATCGTTTTGCCCGATACGGCTAAGGAAAAACCGCAGGAGGGCGAGGTTATTGCAGTTGGCCCTGGTCGTATGACAGAAGAAGGAAATCGTATTGCCTTGGATGTGAAGAAGGGCGATACAGTAGTTTACCCCAAATATAGTGGTACTGAGCTCAAGCTCGAGGGTGAGGAGTATCTAATCATGCGTGAGAGCGAGATTCTGGCCAAGAAAGGGTAAATAATCATTCTATTTTTAAATATTAAGAGGAGGAAATAATGGCCAAACAGTTATCCTATGGAGAGGAAGCTAGACGGTCTTTAAAAAAAGGCATAGATATCTTAGCCAACGCGGTCAAGATAACTCTGGGCCCTAGGGGACGTAATGTAGTGCTGGACAAGAAGTTCGGCCCTCCCAGTGTTTGCAGCGACGGAGTTACTATTGCCAAAGAGATTGATCTTGAAGATCCTTATGAGAATATGGGAGCCCAGCTTATAAAAGAGGCTGCTTCCAAGACCAACGATATTGCCGGTGATGGCACCACCACCGCCACTGTGCTGGCTCAGGCGATTGTGGGCGAGGGCTTTAAAAACATCGCGGCCGGCGCCGATCCGATGGCTCTGAAAAAGGGCATCGAGAAAGGTGTTGCCGCTATCGTACAAGAGGTCAAGAAGATAGCCACGCCGGTTTCCGGTGAAGAGCAAATAGCGCAGGTGGCCTCGCTTTCGGCCCATGATGATGAAATCGGTGGTCTTATTGCCGAGGTTATGGGGAAGGTGGGCAAGGATGGCGTTATAACTGTGGAGGAATCCAAGGGTATCAAGTATGAGACTGAGTTCGTTGAGGGTATGGAAATCGATCGTGGCTATATAAGCCCTTATTTCGTAACCAACGCCGAACGTATGGAAGCGGTTCTTGAGGACCCGTACATTCTGATAACCGATAAGAAAATATCGGCCGTCTCAGAT
This sequence comes from Chloroflexota bacterium, assembly GCA_030665485.1. Lineage (GTDB taxonomy): Bacteria > Chloroflexota > Dehalococcoidia > JABGRK01 > JABGRK01 > JABGRK01. The sequence continues at coordinate 4,626 of DAOUZV010000071.1, forward strand.
TTACTGCCTGCCCTAGAAAAGATACTCCAGGTAACCAAAAACGTTCTCATTATTGCCGAGGATGTTGATGGTGAGGCGCTGGCTACTCTGGTGGTAAACAGGCTACGTGGTACGCTAAACATTTTGGCGGTTAAGGCTCCCGGATTTGGCGACCGACGCAAGGCAATGCTTGAGGATATAGCCATTTTGACCGGCGGCACTCTTATTACTGAGGAGATGGGCCGCAAGCTCGATTCGATAACCGCAGAGGATTTGGGAAGAGCCCGCAGAATCGTTTCTAGCAAGGATGACTCCCAGCTTATCGAAGGCAAGGGTTCGGATGAGGGGATTCAGGCTCGCATCAAGCAGATAAAGGCTCAGATTGATGAGACTACCTCCGATTTCGATCGCGAGAAACTGCAGGAGAGGCTGGCCAAACTGGCCGGAGGTGTGGCCGTAATCAAGGTCGGCGCTGCCACCGAGGTTGAGCTCAAAGAGAAGAAACATCGTGTTGAGGATGCGCTTTCTGCCACCAGGTCTGCAGTTGAAGAGGGCATAGTTCCTGGTGGAGGCATAGCTCTTATCAATGCCGTGGCTGCTCTAGATAAGGTGAAGCTGGATGCCGACGAGGCTGTTGGAATCCAGATACTCAAAAAAGCCATAGAAGAGCCGATTCGCTGGATCTGCTTCAACGCAGGCAAAGAGGGTTCGGTGGTAATAGACACCGTTAAGAAGAGCTCCGCCGGCACTGGATACGATGCTGAAAAAGGCGAATACGGTAGCATGGTGGAGAAAGGCATTATAGACCCGGCCAAGGTTACACGTGCAGCGCTGGAAAATGCAGCCAGTGCCGCTGCTATGGTACTGACCACCGAGGCTCTGGTGACAGATGTTCCCGAAAAAGACAAGATGCCGATGATGCCTCCTGGTGGCATGGGTGATATGGGTGGCATGGGTGGCATGTACTAAAGCCGTCAAAGTAAGACAAGTATAAGTATTAAAAGGGGATAGCTGCTTTTAGCAAGTAGCTATCCCCTTTCCAATTGTCTGTTGCTTAGGCAAAAGTATATCTGGTAATATTGCTCAAGGCATTCTTAGTAAAGGAGAGTGATTTGGAAGGACATATTCTTAAAGAAAACGAGATCATGCTGAGCACCGACGATATGGGGGATATCCCTGGCGGCAGGCGCCATTTTGGCATGTATTACCATGACATGCGTTATCTGAGTGTCTTTACCATGACCGTCAACGGACTGGAACCGCGCCTCCTTTCATCCTCCTCCGAGCAGAACTACATATGCGATATACAGATGGCCAATCCAACTATGACGCTTTCAAATGGTATGGTAGCCATGGCTCGGTCCATCAGCATAAGGCGCAGTCGCTATATAAAAGGCGGCTTCCATGAACTCATCAGCTTCTATAATCATAATTCGTTTACCGTGCCCGTTGAGTTGACTATGAGCTTTGGCAGCGACTTCTATGACATTTTTGAGGTGCGTGGACTGGAGAGGCAGGAGAGAGGCAAGATTGCAGAGCCGGTTTTCAAGGACTCCCATTTGATATTGGACTACGATGGATTGGACAAGATGAATAGGCGCACTGAGGTTATCTTCGATACCCCGCCGACGAATCTGGAATATGAAAAAGATGTGCGTTCCTTTGAGAGGATGAGCAC
>DAOUZV010000114.1 GCA_030665485.1 Chloroflexota bacterium
TCTTCCTGGGCATATAGTCAACTGGAACCGGTATGTCCTGCATCACTTCGTTCACGATATCCTGCCCTTTAACATCGTCGAGGGCGTACTCTATGTGAAGGATGATGCGATGAGACAAGGTCTCGATGCAAAACATCTTTATGTCGTCCGGAGTAACGAAGTCTCTACCATTGATCACCGCCATAGAGCGGGCCAGCTTGAGCAGCGCCAGGCCTCCCCTAGGGCTGGAACCCACCTCGGCCTTGGGGTGCTTGCGTGTGTCGCGAACTATCTGGCTGACATAGTCAAGAATACACTGATCCACGTAGATGCTGGTTTCTGCTAATTGCTGCAGATGAACAAACTCTTCAGCCGTTATCACAGGCTTCATATCACCAACAGGATCTTCCTTCTGCCAAGCTATACGGCGGCTCAGGATTGTGCTTTCCTCCTCCAAAGAAGCGGCGTATCCCACACTCAACTTAAGCAAAAACCTGTCCATCTGTGCCTCGGGTAGTGGATAGGTGCCCTCCTGGTCTATGGGATTTTGCGTTGCCATGGCAAAGAATGGTGACTGTAGAGTGTGCCGTATGCCCTCGATTGTTACCTGCCGCTCACCCATAGCCTCCAGCAATGCCGCCTGTGTTTTGGGCGGGGTGCGGTTTATCTCATCGGCAAGCAGAATATTGGTGAAAATAGGGCCCTTCATCAGTTCAAATACACCCTCCTTCTGCTTCCATATCCTGGTGCCAATGATATCCGCGGGCAGCAAATCCGGGGTGAACTGAATTCTGGTGTAGTCGCAGCCGATTGTCTTTGCTATGGCTTTAACCAGCAGCGTTTTGCCAACTCCGGGATAATCCTCAAGCAAAACGTGGCCGTTGGCTATACCGGCGGCCAGTAGCTTTTTCAGTATGTCTCTGTTGCCAACAAAAACTTCGCCTATCTCATCCACCATCTTCTGGCAAGTATCGGCCGCCATCTTGATATCATCAATATTTCCCATTTTCAAAATCGCCCCCCTTTTTATGCTACCTGTACATCCCTCTCCCTTAAAGCTGCCATTATGTCTTTCAGTATGCGCTCGCGGTTTTCCCTATTGTTTTTTCTTATATACGTGCGTTTTTTGGTAAATGAAAATACGGGTATGCTTTCGTCGCTGTATTCAGACAGCGCATGCAGCACCTCGCTTATCTCCTCCACCGACACGCCGTTATCGTGCATCAGGGCCACCAGATAGACCAGCAATTGGTCCTTGTGGCTGCGTTCAACGAAATCCGCCTGAACGTTTCTGGTATAGCTGTAATCACCGTCTACTTGCTTCTCCACAAGCTGCGTATGCCTTTTCCACGAGGTGTACTTGAGCTCGACAGAATATGCATCGCTTATTCTGCCGCGTATGCCATCATACATGCGCCACACCACAAAACAAAAGGTTGCCCACTCTATAAGCGCCGTTGCCCAGGCCACTCTGTTATAGATAAAAGGGCGAAGGAAAATAACATAAGAGGCGACGATGATACCGATAACGAACGGCCTCATCTTGGAGGAGGACAGCCATAAGCATACCTCTGAGATAAGAGCATCCTGTACGCTTCTGCCGTAATACGCCAAGGTGCCCACCGCCATAGCGACCATGCCAATAAAGATGACCCATCCTATGCCTATAATCGGCCCCCACTCCGATGAAAACGAGGCGAAGACGGCATAAATACCCCAGCTGGCCAGACCCATGCTTATCGCCAGTACAAGCTCCCTCCACCGGCGCAGCCGTCCACCTATTTCGTGCAAAAACGGAGCGGCCTTATAGACGGTAATGGCTCCTATGCCCAAAATGAAGTACACTCTGTTTGAAGCGATTTTGGAGAGAACGGCCGTCATCCTGCTGGCCCCTCCCGCAATGCCACCGTAGAAGTAATAGGTAAGGGTATTATCGATGTGCGCGACTCTGCCCAGCATGATAAAGGCAAAATAGGCCACGGCAACACCGTTTAGCAAGTAGAACACGTATTTATGCCACGGCATTGGCATGAAAATGCGAGCTATCCTGGCACCAATGCCTATCTGCAACGCCACCACCAGCGGCGGCCAGACAAAATAAGATAAGTCGTGCGCGGGGTAGGCTTTCATGACAATAATGGCGTAAATGGTGGCTGATATAGCGGTGTAGACTATTACCCAGATAAGGTCAGCGCTAACACCGGGGCGGTTGACCCAGATGGAATACTTCCCGTCCTCACCCAAACCAACCCGCTCCTCATCATCTTCGTAAGCGGCGCCGATATCGGACTTGCCGCGCATGTAATAGATATACGTGAGCAGCACAACGGGAAGGCCCACCCCGAAAAGCAGCCATAGGATGAGTGTCATTTAAGCTTCCTCGATAAATACAAAAACAGGTTTATAGCTACCAAACATAGCTATATAGCTCTCTCTTGTAAAATCGTGTGAGCTGTAAAGAGCCTCTTCGGCATATCCTATAAATCTATCCAGCCCGCTTTTATCGACGTTTTTAAACGATGAAATTATTATCCGCTCTACCTCTCTCGGGGTCAACTTCCCGGTTATCCTGACTCCCCTTACCTTGGTGGTCCGAACAACGTTATTAAACAGGTTTACGGCCTCCTCGCGGAAGTCCACAATCCTGATCATCTTGCTCTCACTGCACGGGCCGTTGATTTCATCACCTGCAAACGAGCAACCAATATTATACCTGCCCTGTACAGTAAATGTATATTTGAAAATGGCGGTACCTATGCCGTCGGTAACGGCCCGTCCCAACCTCCGCCCATCTACTGATATCTCGATGGGGCACGCCGCTAGCGAGATACCGTTATGGTCGAACAGGCGCATCAGCACCTCTAACTCCTCGTTGGTTCCACAGATATCAGCAAGCGGCGGCTGCGCCTGCGGGAACTCCAAGAATAAGCTGGCCGCAGCAGAAGATGTGGACACACCACCAAGGACGGCTGCGCTGCCGGATATTGACATGGTGTATCTTACCCGCAGCCTGCGGGTAAGCAGGAATGCCGCATAGGCAGCCAGAGCAATTGCCAAACCGGCCATTATCCACCAGAGGTAATCCCACGGTGTTCTGATGCTGCCAAGTATTACTGCATAATCAGCATCGGTGATATTGATATTGTAACTGGCTTGCGTTTGCATCAAAAGGTCATCGCCAGTATAGGAACCAGAGTAGGAAGCGGTTATGGTATAGGTTCCCGTATCCATGTATGCGTGCTGTAGCGAGAAATCGCCGTCGGCATCTGTAGTTGCCTCACCATGTTCTCCGTCACCCGTATCTATTGTGATAAGCGCATCGCCAACCGGCCCCAGCAGCTCATCAATGAGGGTGCCGCTTACGCCTATGAAGCCGAATGCTTCTGCCTGGGCGGGCATATCGAAAGTAAGCGTCGGCTCGCTGAGAACCATAAACGCGGTCTTCGCCCAATCGCCCTTGAGGTACCCCTCAACGTCACGGAACGCGTAGATATCATATTCCCCTATAGCATCAAAGGCATAATCCAGCCTGTACAGACCGTGCTCATCGGTGGTCAACGTTTCACTAAAACCACGTTCCGTACCTGACTCATCTCTCAACAAAATACGAAGACCACCATAAGTGCCAGGCTGTTCACTGATTGTGACGATAACCTCAGGATCTACCGCCAGAATCAGCACACTTTGACCGGCAAGAGGATCTCCCAGTATATTCTCCAGGGTACCTTGAATGGTAACCTCCGTATCTACTAACAACACAGCCGGAACGTCTAGCGTGATGGTGGCGGGCATATAAAGTGCGATTGCTGAACTGGCCTGTGAGCCAAGGTACTCATCGCTGACCGTATATACCGCAGAAATGGTGTAATCACCCGCCGCGGTAAAGGAATGGCTGAAGGAGAACAGGCCGGACGGGTCGCTTGTGGGCTGCGCAACCGGAACCGGGCCCGAGCCATCGTCCATATATATGTTGACTGTATAGCCGGAAAGCTCATTATCAAACTCATCATACAGATGCATCTCGTATGGAATAGTTAAGCCAATGTCGGTCACACCGGGAACATCAAGGGTGATAACAGTGCCGATGCGTATCTGGATATTGTCCGAGGCACCGGAGTTTCTGAAGTAATCGTTTTCGGCAAACACGGCATTGATGGTATGGTCTCCTGAGGCGGTGAAGGTGTGATCGTAGCTGTAGCTGCCGTCGGGCTGGGTGACAACCGCTGCGATGAATGTCGTGCCATCCAGCAGGCTG
>DAOUZV010000165.1 GCA_030665485.1 Chloroflexota bacterium
GACGTCCCAAAGGCATACCGGGACATCCTCCCAGCCTGCTTAATCCGCCGCCGGGCTGTAGATTTGCGGCGAGGTGCCGTGAAACACAATCGATCTGTGAGCAAGAAGAGCCGCAGCTTGTAGAAGTCGGGCCGGATCACTATGCGGCTTGTCATATGATTAAATAAACGAGACAGGTAAATAAGAATGGAAACTTTATTCAGCGCCGTCAATTTAAGCAAAGTATTCAAGCTAAAAAAGCGCTCCCGCGGCTTGGGCAGACATCGAACCGTCACCGCGGTCGACGACATCACCTTTGATGTGAATGTCGGCGAAACGTTCGGCATCGTCGGTGAGAGCGGTTGTGGCAAGACCACAACCGCAAGAATGATCGTACAGCTGGAAAAGGCTACCAGCGGGCGTATGATCTTTGAAGACGTCGATATGACCACCCTGGGACGGAAACAGATCAAGCAAATGCGCCAACATGTGCAAATGATCTTCCAGGACCCTTACAGCTCGCTTAATCCGGTAAAGACCCTGGATTATCTGGTTTCAGAGCCACTTAAGATCCATAAAATCTATAATAATAAAAAAGAGTTAAAGGACAAAGTGCGCCATACTATGAACGAGGTGGGGCTGCAGTCCACAGATGACTGGCTGTCCAAAAGGCCAACTGAACTTTCCGGCGGCGAGAGACAGAGGGTAGGAATAGCAAAGGCTTTGGTGCTCGACCCCGAATTTGTGGTTGCCGATGAACCGGTGAGTATGTTGGACGCAAGCGTCAGGGCCGAGATAGTCAATTTGATGCTGAATGTGAAGGAAATAAAAGACCTCACCTATATATTCATTACCCACGAGTTTGATGTGGCCTACGCCATTTGTGACCGTATTGCAGTGATGTATGCCGGCAGTATTATTGAGCTCGGTAGTTCAGAGGAAGTCATCCACAGTCCACTCCACCCCTACACCCAATTGCTGCTGGAGGCGGTCCCTCCGTTGCGCCCGGATAAGACATGGGGCGACAACATAGCCAAGGGAGAATGCGCCTACTATATTCAGGTGCCGTCGGGCTGCAAGTACCAGGCGCGATGTGGGCAGATCAAGGAAAGCTGCACACAGGAACGTCCGCCCCTGGTTGAGAAAACGCCCGGGCATTTTGTGGCTTGTGCCGAGTGCTAAATAATAAAAAAACACTCCCCAAAGCATAACACCAGACCAGTTTAGCAGCTACACGTTCCCCGACTTTACCGTGCCCTTATCATCGCCCTTTTTCATAATAATAGGCTCAGTAAGGGCTTTTTAAGCGCAACGCGCGGGGCCTGGCGCAGTTCCGTATGCAACTCCCGTGCCGCCTGCAGGGCTCCGTAATAAGCAGCTATCAGATACTTGGCGTCGGCGTTTTCCATCTTTCGCCGGCGGTAGGCCTCCGCATTTCTCTCCCATAATTCCAGGGCATACTTCAGCTTGGACTCGTGCGAAAAGGCCGACAACCGAGTAAGAAGCTCATCCTGCTCGTAGGAGAGGTGCCGCTTGAGCTGCACCCTGACAAGCGAGGACCACCACGGGCTGTGTATGCTGGTATATACCGCCGACACATAGGGTTTCTCGTTGCCGGAGAGAATGGCGCCGACTATTTCTTCCTGCTGCTCTTCATCAACGGGTAGCAGCTTTGTATCGGGATTGGGTATGGCGGTAAGCTGCTTCAGGAACATGACCAGCTGCATCATCTGGGAGTATCTTTTCTGGGCGGGCGTCGCTTTTTCCGTTCTTACGTTGACGATTTGCCGCCTAACAGTATCTGCGCTGCGCCCGGTAATACGCGCTATTTCCGACAGCTTTGTGCCCTGAGCCTGAAGCCTCAGTATACGCTCGTGTTCCCTCAACTTGACGTGATCGCTTCTGCGGCCCAGCCTGTTACGCTTCATCTTTCTTGTGATCTCAGTCAACGTGGCTCTCCAAAAGAGTTTATTTTTAAAGCAAACCTGTTGTTGGTATTCTAGACATCAACCGCGGTTTTGACAAGTGGTTACGATCACATGCCGGCACTAACCATGTATTTCCCGCTGATTATACCCGAAGTGATATACGCACAGCACACAATTCATCTTGTTTTAGTAAACTGGATTTACACTGGTATGGCATGGTATCCTTCAGTAGGCGAAACACGAGGTTGAGTTTAAGGTTAGAATAAATGGAGTAGAACATGAGCGACGAAACAACAAAATGCCCCTCTTGCGGGGAAGAGAACCCCACAGATGCCATGCAATGCGAACACTGCGGAGATTCTATAAACGAACCGGCAGGTTCTGCAAGCGGCCAGAACACGGATGTGGAAGCGGAAACGATACTATGGAGGGGGCGTCCATCATACTTGGCCTACGGAATCCTTTACATTTTTGGAGTAGTATTTATTGTGCTGGGCGCTCTTCATTCTTTTTTTACGGCTTGGTCCATAGCACTGGGAGTGTTTCTGATAGTAGTCTCCATAATGGATAGAAACGGCAAGGTTTATGTCATAACGGGCACAAAGATAATATCAAAGGCAAACATGCATCGTTATATTGTGGAGATACCGGTAAAAAAGATTACAAGCATTAATCTGCAGCGGGGGATTTTAGAAAAACTGTTTGGGCTGGGGACCGTCAAGATAGTTTCGGAAGTTGCAAAAAGGCCAAAAGTTGAAATTGTATTGAAGGGGATATCAAACTGGCGGGAAATCATGCAGAAAATAGAGTGGTTGGGAAATAACTAAAAGAAGCATCCACAGCCGTTGGATTGCAGTGATCCCCGATGCGCCATCCAGCCATCACCACCTCTTCACTCCTTGCCAAGTCGGCCCCCGGTGGTATAATGCGGCAATATCAACCAGTCACACATCTACTATCAAGAATAAGGCGGGTTTGAAATGAACACTGAATTCGATGAGATATCAAAGTTTCATGGGCACAAATGCCCCGGGCTGGCAATGGGCTACCGCATGACCCGGGCGGCAATGAAGCGGCTGGCCG
>DAOUZV010000129.1 GCA_030665485.1 Chloroflexota bacterium
TTTAAAGACGTTATTCCGCGCTACAAGACGATGAAAGGGTACTACGTACCGCGCAAGGCGGGATGGGACACCCACGGCCTGCCAGTTGAGCTGGAGGTTGAAAAAGCGCTGGGCCTTAAGAACAAGTCGGAGATAGAAAGCTATGGCATTGCCGAATTCAACAAAAAATGCAAAGAGAGCGTCGTGCGCTATATCGACGAGTGGAAGAGCCTTACAGACCGCATCGGCTACTGGACGGATATGGACAATCCGTACTATACCTTCGATAACAGCTATATCGAATCATGCTGGTGGATATTAAGGCAACTATGGGACAGAAATCTTATCTATAAAGGCTACAGGGTAACGCCCCACTGCCCGCGCTGTGCAACATCGCTCAGTTCGCATGAGGTAGCACTGGGTTATCAGGAAAATATCGACGACCCGTCCATCTACGCGAAATTCAGGCTGATCGACGATAGCGCCGGGAAGCTGGTGCAATACGGCCTCAGCGTCGATACGCCCGCCTACCTGCTGGCGTGGACCACCACACCGTGGACGCTACCGGGCAACACCGCCCTGGCTATAGCCCCTGAAGATGAATACGCTATTGCGGAAGTAGATATAGACGGCAACAAAGAACAGTTAATTCTGGCGCAGGCGCGCCTTGAGAGTTCCATAAACAGCCCCTATCAAGTCACAGGCACATTAAAGGGTAAAGAGCTGGCCAGCCTTGAATACGAGCCGCTGTTCACCCCGGCAAAAGTGCCCTTCGACATGATGGTGTTCAAAAGGCAGGCGGACTCGCAGGTAAATCTGGAAGCGGTCAAAAACAGCAGCGGGTCTAAAGAGTGGACGTACCCGGTTATAGTCGGTGATTTCGTCACTATGGACGACGGCACCGGCATCGTGCATATAGCACCCGCTTTCGGCGAGGCCGACCATCAGGCGGGACAGGAAAACGGCCTTTACTTCATCCAGCCGGTTGACCTTGCCGGTAAAATGACAGTCTCAGTGCCCTGGATGCAAGATGAAAGGGACATCTCCGGCAAATTCGTTAAACAGGCCGACCCGCGCATCATCGATGATTTAAAAGAGAGGGGGCTGCTTTACCGCAGCGAGCGTATACAACACACATACCCCTTCTGCTGGCGCTGCAACACCCCGCTGCTGTACTACGCCAAAAGCTCGTGGTATATCAAAACCACAGCCATCAAAGAGAGGCTGATCGATGCTAACAAAGAGATAAACTGGTACCCGGAACACATCAAATACGGCCGCTTCGGAGACTGGCTGGAAAACAATGTGGACTGGGCCTTCTCCAGAGAGCGCTACTGGGGCACGCCGATTCCCATATGGCAGTGCGATTCGTGCGGCCTGCAGGAGTGCGTTGAAAGCGTAAAAGACCTCAAATCAAAAAGGCTCAACCAGACTGATTCAGCAATGCGCCTTTTGACTGAAGACCTCGACCTGCACCGTCCCTATGTGGATGAGGTGCTTTACACCTGCAAAAAGTGCAGCGGCAAAATGCGCCGCATTCCAGAGGTGATAGACTGCTGGTTCGATTCGGGGGCCATGCCTATCGCACAGTGGCACTATCCCTTTGAGAACGGTGATATACGCCGGGACGGGCGCTTCCCCGCCGACTACATCAGCGAGGCTTTAGATCAAACTAGAGGCTGGTTCTACAGCCTGCATGCGATTTCAACGTTAATATTCGACCAGCCCTGTTATAGAAACGTTATCTGTTTAGGCCTCATCCTCGATGACAAGGGCGAGAAGATGAGCAAATCCAAGGGCAATATAGTGGAACCATGGGCTTTACTCAATCAATACAGCGCCGACGCACTTCGATGGTATCTATATACATCCGCACAGCCCGGCAACGTTCGCCGCTTTGCGGCAGATGGGGTTAAAGAGATATCGCGCAAGTTCCTGATGACGCTGTGGAACACCTACTCCTTCTTCGTGATGTATGCCAACATAGACAACTTTGAGCCGGGCAAGGGTGGTATATTCGCCCAGTACCGCTCCGATCTGGATAAATGGATACTGTCCGAACTGCATCAGCTAACCATCGACATTTCTGAGGGATTGGACAACTACGATCCGACTGGCGCCGGGCGCAAGGCGGAGGGTTTCGTGGAAAGCCTGTCCAACTGGTACATACGCCAGAGCAGAAGGCGTTTCTGGAAGAGCGAAAACGACATGGACAAGCTGGCGGCTTACGAAACGCTTTACGAATGTCTGATTACGCTGGCCGAGCTGCTGGCACCGTTTACACCGTTTGTGGCTGAAGAAATCTATCAGAACCTGGTCCGCAGCATCCATCCCGATGCACCTGAAAGCGTGCACCTGGCAGACTATCCCGTGGCCAACCCCAATCTGATCGATGAAAAGCTATCGGCACACACGCAGCTCGCAATGAAGGTGGCAAGCCTGGGCAGGGCTGCCCGCAGCAAGGCAGCTATAAAAGTGCGTCAGCCACTGGCCAAGGTGCTCGTCAATATAAGGTCTACCGAAGAACAGGAGGGACTGATAAAGCTGGCTCCTCAGGTGCAGAGCGAGCTTAACGTCAAATCGCTCGCCTTTATAGACAATGAGAGCGAAGTGCTGGACAAACCTGAGTTTGCCACCGCCAGCGACGGTTTATACGTGGTGGCGCTTACCACCGATATACCGCAGGAGCTGGCCGATGAAGGCATGGCACGGGAGCTGGTACACAGGATACAGACTATGCGGCGCGCTGCAGGATTTGAAATCGCCGACCACATATACACCTATTATCAGGGCAATGACAACTTAAACCGTGTGATGGATGAGTTCGGCGAATATATCATGCAGGAAACGCTGTCCAACGAGTTGATCGCGGGGCCGCCACGCGAGGAAGCATACGTTCAGAGCTACAAAATTCAGGGGATTGATATTACTCTGTCAGTAAAGCGGAAAAAATAAACAATTCCTCTTGCTATCCTAGATCGTTGCCGTCATCTTTCTTCGTGTACTCCGATGCTTCAATTCTGCTCTCCAGAAACGAGGGCAGTGGACCTTCGGTCGTTTCCACCTTACCCCTTCCCCAAAGCGTAACGCCCCTATACCTCAGCGAGGACATCTCGGCGCCAAAAAGGAAGATTATGGCAGAAACATAGGCCCACAGCAGCATCAGCAACACGGTAGAGGCGATACCCCACACACCAAAGGGGCTTCTTTCTACTATGAACTTCACAAACACCCACTTGGTTGCACTAAAGACTATTGTCGCCAGCAGGGCTTCCAGCCATACATCCCTCCAGCGCAGCTTCACGTACGGGGTATACCTGTACAAAAACAGGAATATCACCAGCACTATTGACCCCGGTAAAAGCTCACCGTAAATCAGGTTGGACACCTCCTGCTGCAGGCTCATGATTTTAAGGCCAATGCTGAGCCAGAAAGAAATGAGGAAAACAGCTCCAACCACCGCCACCATAACAATCTCAATAAACCTTTCGTGGAAATACGTGCGGGGTATGGTTATCCCCCAGATGATGTTCAACGTCTTCCTTATTACGTTGAATACAGACGTACCCGCCCATATCATACCGATAAGACCGATTATTCCCAGGGTGCTTCTATCTAATTGAACCTCATCCAGAACAGTAATAGCTGCATCAGCATAGTAAGCAGGCAGAACGCTATGCAAATAATCCGCCACATCCGTCGTTATACCTGTAGTGCCATAAATGAAACCCAGTATTGAAGCTACTGCCATCAACACCGGAAGAACTGAAAACAAAAGGTAATACGCAACGGATGCAGATAAATGAGCGCCGTTATCGTCCAGAAACTCGCTTACAGCAAGCAAAGCGTATCTGAAAACCCGCTTTGCCCCACCGACCAAGGCTTGAACAAAAGAATGAATATATCTCATATAGAATACCTGTTTCAT
>DAOUZV010000166.1 GCA_030665485.1 Chloroflexota bacterium
GTCAAGGGTGGACGCTGCGAGGCATGCCATGGCGCAGGATACATAGAAATAGAGATGCAGTTTTTGCCCAATGTTACCGTACGCTGCGATCAATGCAAAGGCCTGCGCTATAACCGCGAGGCGCTGGAAATCACCTTTAAAGGCAAAAACATTGCACAGGTGCTTGATATGAGCGTGGAAGAGGCGTATGAAGTATTCCACAACTTCCCCCCGATAAAAAATAAGCTGGCTACGCTGAAGGATGTCGGATTGGGTTATGTTCGTCTGGGCCAACCGGCAACCACGCTATCCGGCGGCGAGGCGCAGCGCGTAAAACTTGCGTCTGAGCTGTCAAAGCGCTCCACCGGTAAAACGCTCTACATTCTAGACGAACCTACTACAGGACTATCCTTTGAGGATACAGCAGCGCTTCTTGCCGTACTGCAACGTCTGGTAGATGGCGGCAACAGCGTGATCGTAATAGAGCACCACCTGGATATGATTAAAAACGCAGACTACATAATCGATCTTGGTCCGGGGGCGGGGCACAGAGGAGGAAATATCGTGGCAACAGGCACCCCTGAGAAACTGGCACAGATCAAATCCTCTTTCACTGGGCAGTATCTTAAAGGCGTTTTGACTTCTGCCGCATAACCCTCTATAATCGAACGACCATGGAACGCAAATACGCGCTACTGGCCGTTGAAGCCAACATTGAAGAAGCAAACACCATCAAGCACATGATGGCAACAGAGGCCATAATGCGTGTGCTGGCCAAACGCTTCGGTGAGGATGAGGATGAGTGGGGACAGGCTGGCCTGCTTCACGACATAGACGTTGAGCTAACGGAAGACGACCCCAAATCCCACAGCACGCTGGGCGCTGACATGGCCAGAGACCTCGGCGCCGGTGAGGCTATAGCAAAAGCTATTCTTTGCCATAACGAAATGCACGGTATACCTTGTAGCACACCCATGGAAAAAGCGCTGTACTGTTGCGACCCGCTGACTGGCCTTATAACCGCATCCGTGATGGTTCGCCCCGATAAGAAAATCGCCGGGCTGGATATCGAATCTCTGAAAAGGCGCTATAAGGAAAATCGGTTTGCCGCCGGAGCCAGCAGAGTGCAGATTGCGCAGTGCAGTGAAATAGGCCTGGAGCTTGACGAGTTCCTGTCAATCGGGCTAAAGGCGATGCAGAAGATGGCCGATAAACTCGGGTTATGATCTCACTCAAGCACTACCGTATCCTCATGTGTATATGCAGGAGAGCAGCAGCACAGAAAAACCAGATCACTGTTTGACGTATTCCATATCTTGTGCTTCATGCCCGGCTTAATAACTATCCCATCACCAACATTCACTTCTCGCTTTTCATCGCCTACCATCATCAAACCACCGCCTTGGATGATATAGTAAATCTCCTCGGTTTCAATGTGGTAATGCTCCTCAGTTGCCTTGCCAGATACAACAATAGCTTCGGCCAGACTCTGATTATGAAGCGATGAATTGGCAGGTGACAGTATCTCCCGGGTAATAGAGGTATCCTTGGTTATAAAGGGAGAAACATTACCCCTGTTTACGATTTCCATTTGCCAAAACCCTAAAGGTCTTTTCCCGTAAGCCTGCGATATGCTTCAACGTATCGATTAGTAGTTCTCTCGACCACATCATCGGGAAGATCGGGAGGCGGTGGCTCCTTATCCCATCCGGTGTTGGCCAGCCAGTCACGGACCGGCTGTTTATCATAGCTGGGCTGAGAGTGACCTGGCTCATAGGTTGCCATTTCCCAGAAGCGGCTGGAGTCGGGGGTTAACAGTTCGTCAATAAGTATTACCTTATCATCTACCACGCCAAACTCCATCTTGGTATCTGCTATTATTATGCCCATGTTTCTGGCGTATTCTTCGGCATACTTATAAATGCCAACGCTGTACTTTATCAGCTCACGGGTAAGGTCGGCTCCGACAAGGTTTATCATCTCCTTAATCGTAAGCGGCTCATCGTGGCCACTTGTGGCCTTGGTCGTCGGCGTAAACATAGGTTCAATAAGCGGAGCCGCTTCAACCAATCCTTTGGCAAGCGGTATGCCATTAACTATTCCGGTTTTATTGTAGTCGGACCATGCTGAACCGGCTATGTACCCGCGTATGACACACTCAATATCAATGACCTTTGCTTTTTTTACGATCATAGAACGGCCTGACAGATATGCTGGTGGATCGTCGAAATACCTATTTAGTGCGGCGGCGTCCTCAACCATTTCAATCAGGTGATTTGGCATGAGGTGGGCCGTTTTTTCAAACCAGAACGCCGAAAGCTTGCTCAGGACTTCACCCTTTAGCGGAATAGGCTGTGACATAATAACATCAAACGCGGAGATACGGTCTGTGGCCACAATAAGCATTCTATCACCTAGATCGTAACTGTCGCGCACTTTACCTCTGCTGATAAGGTTTGGTAAATTGGTTTCATATATAACTTCAGACATACTTCCTCTTCAATTCATATTACCGAAAATTTAGATCAAAGATCCAATCGATTGAATATCTCATCCACATACCGGGCGTAGTAGTTATAATCGAAAAGCGACGCAAGCTCACCTTTAGACAAAACATTGGTGACATCCTGATCGTTGCCAAGAAGTTCAAGGAAGCTGGCCTTTCCCTTCCAGCACAGCATAGCATTGCGCTGAACCATCTTGTACGCTTCCTGCCTGCCCAACCCCCTTTCTATAAGAGCGGTGAGCACACGTTGCGAGAACACGAGGCCATTTGTAATATTGAGGTTCCTCTGCATGTTCTCCGGATAGACGCGTAGGTCCTTCATGACATAGGTGAAAACAGATAGAACGTAATCGAGAACCAGACACGAATCAGGCAGTATCACGCGCTCCGTTGAGGAATGGCTAATGTCTCGCTCGTGCCACAGCGCTATATTCTGCATAGCCGTCAACGAATTTCCACGAACCAGTCTAGCAAGCCCACAAATGC
>DAOUZV010000081.1 GCA_030665485.1 Chloroflexota bacterium
GAGCGCAAGGTAATCGCCGTTGTCGGCGACGGCAGCGCCATGTGGGGCAACCAGGCGCTGTGGACGGCGGCACATTACAATATACCCGTTACCTTCGTTATCAGTGCAAATGCCAGTTACCGCATCCTCAACAGAACCAAAACCATTTTCTTGGGCCCAGAGGTCAAAGACAAGAAAATGCCAGGCTTTGAATTCGAGGATCCCAGGATCAACTTTGCCAAAATGGCCGAGTCTATGGGCGTTGCCGCACAGACAGTGACAAAGCCCGCAGACCTCAAGGGCGCTCTTAAAGCGGCGATTGATTCCAACAAGCCGGCACTGGTTGAAGTATATGTTGATCCGACGGCATAAAATTATAGGCAGGCAGGTTGTGAAAGTCAGAGGCGGGCTCAATTGAGCCCGCCTCTTTTTTTGGTTGCGGGCATGATACATTATCTGATAGGCACCCGATAGTTAACCGTTTTAGTATTGACAAAACGGCTGTTTGTGTTGTAAAATCCAACACACGGATTTCGTAACACGAAGTTCGTAACACGAATTAAGGTTAGATTTGAAATCCTTTGTCTTTAGAACAAGGAAGGGGGCTAGGGAGCGATGATAGAAAAGACTCTGGAAACAAAAACAGCGATCAATCCATTTGATGTAGTCAAAACACAGATAGACAGGTGTGCCGATATTCTCAATCTGGACCCTGATATAGTGGCCATCCTCAAGAGCCCGATG
The DNA here is from genome assembly GCA_030665485.1 of Chloroflexota bacterium. Taxonomy (GTDB): domain Bacteria; phylum Chloroflexota; class Dehalococcoidia; order JABGRK01; family JABGRK01; genus JABGRK01. Next base: position 724 of record DAOUZV010000081.1, read on the forward strand.
CGGGAACTGCACGTGTCCCTGCCGGTGCATATGGATGACGGCTCGGTTAAGGTATTTCAGGGATTCAGGGTACAGCATAACGACGCCAGGGGTATCACCAAAGGCGGTATACGTTTTCATCCCGAGGAAACCATCGACACCATACGGGCTCTGGCCACGCTGATGACATGGAAAACATCTTTAGTTGACCTGCCGCTGGGTGGAGCCAAGGGCGGAATCGTCTGCAACCCCAAAGAAATGTCTTTGGGCGAACTGGAACGACTGAGCAGGGCGTATATACGCTCCATTTTTCAGTTCATAGGACCGGAAAGAGACGTGCCGGCTCCCGATGTTTACACCAACCCCCAGATAATGGCCTGGATGATGGATGAGTACTCGATGATGCTGGGCAAGCCCCCGCAGTTCGGGGTTATCACCGGCAAGCCACTGGCCGTCGGCGGCTCCCCCGGACGTGGCGATGCCACGGCGCGCGGCGGCACTTACACCATCCGAGAGGCGGCAAAGGCGGTTGGGCTGGATTTAAGCAAGGCCACGGTTGCCATACAAGGTTACGGCAACGCCGGCTATCATGCGGCCAGGCTTATTTCTGAGCTCTACGGAGCCAAGGTAGTGGGCGTATGCGACAGCAAGGGCGGCGTATACAATGCTGCCGGTATCAATCCGCAGGCGGCTTTCGACTGTAAAGCGGCGACGGGCTCGGTGTGCAACCTGCCTGACGCGGAGTACATCACCAAGGAGGATATCCTGGAGCTGAAAGTAGATATACTCATCCCGGCAGCCATAGAAAACGCCATTACGCAAGCAAACGCGGCAAATATCAAATCCAAGATCGTTGCCGAGCTGGCCAACGGCCCCACCACCCCGGAGGCCGACGACATTCTGTCCGACAAGGGCGTGCACTTAATACCCGACTTTTTGTGCAACGCCGGCGGCGTGACCGTTTCCTACATCGAGATGGTGCAGAACTCGTACATGTACTCCTGGCAGGAGGACGAGGTACACCAGCTGCTGGACAGAAAAATGACAACAGCATACAATTCCGTGCTGAGCACCAGCCAGGAATACGATATAGATATGAGAGAGGCAGCCTACGTACTGGCGGTGCAGCGCGTGGTGGACGTGATGAAAATGCGCGGCTGGGTGTAGGCCGTTTTAACAAAATAGATTAGATAATAAACAAACAGCGCCGTGGATTTGGTAGCGATAGGCTGTATCCAGCGGCGCTGTTTTCCTTTATTATAATGTTTACATATGGCTGACAAAGCTAAGGCAACCAGAAAGCGCCCCGACATAGGTACACTGCACTCGGTGCTGTCGCCGCGTTCGGTGGCGGTTATAGGCGCATCGCGGGGAGCGGGCACGCTGGGTCGCATAATCCTGCGCTCGCTGCTGGACGCCGATTTCACAGGCGTCATCTACCCGGTGAACCCCAACGCCGACGCCATAATGTCGATCAAGACGTATCCATCGGTGCAAGATGTGCCCGGCGACATCGACCTGGCCATCATCGTGGTACCTGCGGCAATCGTACTTAACGTGGCCGAGGAGTGCGGGCGCAAGGGCGTGCGCGCCATGGTGGTTATCTCCGACGGCTTCAGAGAACGCGGGCCTATTGGCGGCAAGAATGAAAACCTGCTGCGCGGTATTGCGCGGAAATACGGCATGCGCCTGGTGGGCCCGAACTGCATGGGCGTTATCAACACCGATCCTAAAATCAATCTCAACGGCACCTTCTCAAGGGTGTTTCCGCCGCGGGGCAACGTCGCCTTTCTATCTCAAAGCGGAGCCATGGGGCTGGTGACACTGAGGCATGCCAGCGACCTGAATATAGGCATATCCAGCTTCATCAGCGTGGGCAACCGCGCCGACGTCTCCACCAACGACATGCTGGAGTACTGGGAAAAAGATAAAGCGACAAAGGTTATCCTTTTATATCTTGAATCGTTCGGAAACCCGAGAAGGTTCGCCCGCATCTCCAAACGCATCTCATATTCAAAACCGATAGTGGCGGTGAAAAGCGGCAGCACGCCTGCAGGCTCAAGAGCGGCGCTTTCGCACACCGGCGCACTGGCCACCCCGGCGATAATGACGGATGCGTTGTTCAATCAGGCGGGTATAATTCGTGTTGATTCAGTGGAGGAGCTTTTCGATCTGGCGGCGTTGCTGTCGAATCAGCCCATTCCCAAGGGAAACCGTATTGCCATCGTCACCAATGGCGGAGGACCAGGCACCATGGCAGCCGATTTTGCCGAGCGCAACGGGTTAATACTGCCGCAGTTTAAAAAGGCAACGGCGGATGAGATAAGCGCCGTGATAACGCGCGACATCAGGATAAATAACCCACTCGATCTGACGGCGGGCGCATCACCCCAGGTATTCGAGAAGGTACTACGCCTGCTGGCTTCGGATCCCAATTATGACAGCGTGCTCACCATATTCATCCCGCCCACAACCATGGGCACCAGCGAAATGGCAAAGGCCATTGGCAAGGCAGCCCCGGCTTTTGCCGAAAACGATAAGTCTGTCGTCTGTTGCTTCATCGGCCAGCACGGCATAACCGAACAGCTGGGGGCTAAGCGCCACTACGTGCCCACCTTCCTTTTCCCCGAGGATGCCATCAGGGCAATAGCAAGGGCAACATGCCACGGTGCCCTGCTTGAAAAACCCATAGGCGTAATCCCCGAGCTAAATGACATCGACAGGCAGGCTGCCAGAGACCTGATAGACAGGCTGATTGAGAACAACAGGCGCGGGCCCTTCTGGATGGCAAGCATGGATGTAGCCGCACTGCTGGGCCACTATGGGATACGCTTCATCGAAACGCAAGTTGCCACAACGGCAAAAGAGGCGGGGGAAATTGCGGTCAAGATGGGATTTCCTGTGGCGGTCAAGCTTAACTCGTCCACCATCATCCACAAGACCGATGTGGGCGGCGTTATGCTGGATTTAAGGACAGAAAACGAGGTTACCGAGGCCTTTACAGATATAGAGGACAAGCTTAAAGCACTGGGACGCGCTTCAGAAATGGAGGGGGTGATGGTGCAGACGATGACTCACGGCAGCTTCGAGACGATAGTGGGCGTTACCCAGGACAGGCTGTTTGGGCCGCTGATAATGTTCGGCACCGGCGGTATCTACTCCGAGCTGCTTGATGATGTATCCACCAGGCTACATCCGCTGACCGACCTTGGCGCCGAGGAGCTTATCGGATCCATAAAAATGGCCAGGCTCTTTGACGGCTTCAGGGGGGCACCACCCAGCGACAAGAAATCGCTTGTAGACCTGCTGCTGAGGCTGTCGGCGCTGGTTGAGGATATGCCCGAGATTGCGGAGCTGGACTTCAATCCGGTGAAGGTCATGCCCGTGGGGCAGGGGTATGTCATCGTTGACGCTAGGATACTGGTAACCGAGCTAGCTTAGGGCTTTGACGGCAGAGCGCACGTTTTCCAGAATGTAATCCACATCGGACGCATCTATCTGCCAGTGCAACACCACCCGGAAGCTGCTGCCGCCCGCTCCGAACTTTATCCCCTTTTCTATCAATCGTTCAGACAGGACATTACCGGAGATATTATCGGCCACGGTGAACCTGAACATGTTGGTTTGCACTTTATCCAGCTCAACGGATACGCCTTCTATCTGCGCCAGACCCTCTGCCAAGCGCTTGGCGTTTTTGTGATCGTCGGCCATGCGGTCGATCATGCTGTCCAGGGCGACTATGCCGGCGGCGGCGATGATGCCCGCCTGACGCAGTTGTCCGCCTATCATCTTGCGCAGCCTGCGGGCGCGCTCAATGGCCTCAGCCGAGCCGCACAAGACCGACCCCACCGGCCCTCCCAGGCCCTTTGACAGACAGAAGGTGACGGTGTCCACGGAATCGGCAAGCTGGCTGACAGGGGTGTTTAATGCGACGGATGCGTTGAATATGCGGGCGCCGTCCAGGTGAACCTTAAGGCCGTTTTTATGGGCGATATTGGCGATGTTATCGGTATAGTCGGCGCTTATGGCCGCGCCGCCGCACCTGTTATGCGTGTTTTCCAGACACAGCAGGCTCATATTGCGGGAGTGGGTATGATTCATGCGAAGGGCCGCCTCCAGGTCGGCGTGAGCGATACGGCCCTGCTCATCATTGGGGAGAGCTCGCAACAGCGTTCCGGCCACGGCCGATGCTCCACCCACCTCAAACCAGAGAATATGCGCCTCGCTGCCCAATACCACCTCGTCTCCCGGTTGAGTGTTGGTCATCACGCCGAGCAGATTGCCCATGGTGCCGCTGCATGCCAGCAGCGCCGCCTCTTTGTTGAACATATCTGCGGCCATCTGCTGCAGGCGGTTGACGGTGGGATCCTCGCCGTGACCGTCGTCGCCGACTTCGGCTTCGAATATAGCCTGGCGCATCTGCTGCGTGGGATGGGATACGGTATCGCTGCGCATATCGAGAATCTTCATAACATTTACCTCAGTTTTTACGTTCGTCTAACGCAATATGATACCACAAAAGCGGCGGTTTTGATATCGCCTGCAACGTATTTTTTGGGTATCAGACGCTTATGCTCAAATAGCCTTCGTGTTTCCTTATCCATTGTCTGTGGGATTTCCAATCAGGGCAGTGCGCCGCAACCACATCCCAGTAGGCCTTTGAGTGGCCCATTACCACCAGATGCGCAAGTTCGTGGATTATGACGTAGTCGATTATATGGGGCGGGAACATTATCAGCTTCCAGTTCAAGCTGATGTTGCCCTGGCCGGAGCAGCTCCCCCAGCGTGTTCTCTGGCCCCTGATGAAAATGCGGTTATACCTAACTCCCAGGCTGGCGGCCAGCTCGCATGCCCTCTGTGCCATGTATGTATGCGCACGACCGTAAAGCCACCGCTTGAGTGCTAGTGCGGCAGTGCCATTACCGCATTTGCCCTCTATCAGGAATGCGTTGTTTTCTAATCTGACATTGCACTCGCTACGGTGATTACTGCTGAGGAGCACTTGGTACTGCTGACCCAGATAGG
>DAOUZV010000040.1 GCA_030665485.1 Chloroflexota bacterium
CTGTGGGTGAGGGAGGTATCGGCATCGTTCGCTTGAGCGGGTCCGAGGCTCGCTTGATCGCCGAAAAGTTGTTCGACCACAGGCTGTCCGATCATCGCTTAGTCTACGGCTACATCGTGGACCCCGAAGGCGGCGGCGTGGTTGACGAAGTGCTGGTGGCATATATGAAGGCACCCAACACCTATACGCGCGAAGACGTTGTGGAGATAAACAGTCACGGCGGCGCGGTGCCGCTGCAACGCGTACTGGAGCTTGTGCTAAGTTCAGGCGCGCGGTTGGCCAACCCGGGCGAATATACGCTGAGAGCGTTTTTAAACGGGCGCATCGACTTGGCACAAGCGGAGTCGGTATTGGACGTAATTAGGGCCAAAACAGAGGCCAGTTTAAGGCTTGCGGTAAGCGGGCTTAAGGGTCGATTATCCGGCGAGCTTAAACAGGTGCGCTCTGGGCTCATATCGGTTCTAGCCTATCTTACTGCGCGCATAGATTTTCCCGAGGACGAGGTGGAGGCGCAGGACGTGGAATCACCGCTTCAGCAGTGCCGCAAACAGCTTAGCGATTTGATCGATAGTGCGGATACTGGGATAGCATATCGGCAGGGGGTGCGCACCGCTATCGTGGGGCGGCCAAACGTGGGCAAGTCCAGCCTGCTCAACCTGCTGCTGCGGGAGGATCGCGCCATTGTCACCGAGGTGCCGGGCACCACGCGCGACACGGTGGAGGAAGTGGTAAATATAAAGGGCGTGCCGTTCGTGCTGATCGATACTGCGGGCATTGTCCACAGCAAGGACGCGGTTGAGTCGCTGGGCATTGAGCGCAGCCACAAAGCGATACAAATGGCCGACTTCGTGCTACTGGTTGTAGATCAGAGCGAGGTACTGACAGACTACGACGGCGAGATAATTGATCTGCTTGCGGGCAAGACGGTGCTTACAGTAGCCAACAAGTCTGACTTACCGCGGAAGGCCGACATGAATGGCATCGGCTGGCCCATAATTGCCACGTCGGCATTGATTGGTAAGGGGTTGCACGCGCTGGAGGACAGCATGGTCCAGGCTGTGTTGGGCGGCAAGGTTATTTCCTCCGATGCGGCGCTGGTGACCAATCCGCGGCACAAGGCGTTGCTGAAAGTAGCGTATGATAGTATCTCTCAGGCGCTTAAATCAGTAAAAGGGGGTATGCCGGAGGACTTCGTTGGTATCGACATAACCGTCTCGTTAAATGCACTGGGTGAGATAACGGGTGACACTGTAACCGAGGAGCTGCTGGATACCATTTTCAGTCAGTTCTGCATTGGCAAGTAGTATCTAGATCAACCCCCTGTATCCCCATTCTTGGGGGAAGATTAAGTTGGGGGGAGACCCCCAAACCCCCGGAAGGAAGTATACTGCACCTCTTTGTATCGCTAGGCCATCTTTTGTTTGACCAGTTGCATTACCTTTTCCATGACGTCGCCGGCCTTTTCCGAGATGCGCACGTGCGCCACATCGTCCAGCGGGGTATCGCCCATGTTGATGATGGCCAGCTTGGCACCTGTGTTCAAAGCGATCTCAGGCATGTGCGCGGCGGGATAGACCAGTAGCGTTGAACCGATGACGATACACAGGTCGCACCTAGTAGAGCGTTGTTGTGCCTCTTCGGTTTCCTCCACCGGCATGGCCTGTCCGAATGATATCGTTGCCACTTTCATCAGACCGCCGCATGCGGGGCAGTTTGGCGATTCTTCTCCGGCCTCCAGCCTCGGTCTCACCTCCTCTATAGGATAGGACTTGTCGCACTCAAGGCACTTCGCCTTGGTTACGGTGCCGTGCAGCTCGATAACGTTGTTTGGGTTGTTGCCCGCCCTCTGGTGCAAGCCGTCTATGTTCTGGGTGATGACGCAGTTTAGCTTGCCCATCTTTTCCAGTTCGGCAATGGCGTGATGGGCGCGGTTAGGCTGGACGTTGCCCTGAAACTCGCCGGAACCGTAGCGAGCCCAGTGGCGCTTTCTCACCTCGGGGTCGACAAGGAACTTCTGGAAGGTCATGGCTGTTGGGTCCTCCGACTTGGTCCAGATGCCATTGGGGCCGCGGAAATCGCGCAGGCCGGACTCGGTGCTGATGCCAGCGCCGGTAAAGACGATGACATTGTTTGAATTTACGATTAAATCGGCAAGTTTTTCTATTTGCTCATCAACGTTGGACACAGTAGTTCCTCCCCTTTTTGGGTGTATGGATACCATTATATTCTGGGGATGGCGCGGGCGCAAAGCTCGCCCAGGGTTATCTCGTTATAGTAACGGCCGATGTCCTCCATGTGGTGGGCATCGCTGTTCTTGAGCAGCATGAGGTTGTGCTCTTCCGCTGCCTTGAGCGCGATCTTTTGGTTGGCGAAGTGCATGGCGTTCTTGATCTCTATGCCCTGAACGTTGTTTATGGGCACGGGGCCGGGGTAGTAGGGGTCGCCGGGGTGAGCCAGAAAGCGGAACATTTTATCGTTGGAAAGGTATAATTCGACTTCATGGTTCAGTCCCACCTCACGCTCACAGGCGGGAATTATAAGTATGGCATTGTCGAACTTCTGCTCGACGATATTGCGTACGTTGAAGGGGTAGTCGGGGTCGTAGCCCTCGTGGTCGGCGACGGCGATGCCGTCCAGCCCTTTTTTAAGTACGACCTCGATAAGCCGCTGAACGATGGCTTCCGTAAGCGGCTCGAAGTCATTGGCCTCGTTCATATGGACGTGCAGGTCGAGCTTCAGCATCGGCTATTTCTCCCCGAACTTCTCGTAGTATACAAACTCATCGACGCTTTTCCTGGTACGAGGGGCAGGTGTCTCATCGGGGTGTCCCAGCGGCAGAATCTCCACAACCGCATATCCTTCTGGAACGCCGACTATATCGGCGGCCTTTACAGCATCGAACAGGCCGATGTGCACCGTGCCCAGGCCGAGAGCGTGTGCCATAAGAGTGAGGTTGTTAAGCGCCAGCGCCACATCGAACATGAACCATTCGTTTTTATCGGTATAGGGGACACCGTCGAAGCAGCCCGATCTGCCCAGCTCGGCGCAGGCCACGACCACTATGGGTGCCTGCCTGAGCGCGGGAGCAGCGCCGTTTTCCTTGCCGGGTGCTTTTGATATGGTGGCCTTGGCCAATCTATCACGGGTGTCGTAGTCGTGTACTATGACAAAGCACCAGACCTGGGTGTTGGCCCACGAAGGCGCCCAGCGCGCGGCCTCCAGCACCTTGCTCAGGTCTTCGTCGCTGACGGGATCGGGTTTGAATTTGCGTATGCTGCGTCTATCCAGTATGGCCTGCATTAAGTCCATCGTTAGCCTCCTTTTAGGTCACGGTATATTTTATCGAACCCGTCAAGCGCCGCTTTTAGGTTGCTCACTATGTCGCGGGCGATGGTTTCGGGTTCGGCAAGATTTTCTTGATCTATTATGTTTTTATCCTTTATCCAGGTGATATCAAGGTCTACTCTGTTTTGCGCAACAAGTTCGCCGTAACTGAAGGGCTTGAAACGCTCGGTTTCCTTGCGCTGGCTTCGATTCTCTCGATTATGACACCTGACAAAGTCGTCGAGATCTGAGTATCGTATCGGGTTGTTTTTAGGGGTGAAGTGCATGTTGGTTCGCAGATCGTATATCCACAGAGTATTGGTTTGCGCATTGTCGCTCTTCGGTTTGTTGTCGAAGAACAGTACGTTGGCATTAACCCCCTGCGCGTAGAATACGCCGGTGGGCAGGCGTAGCATGGTGTGCACGTCGCATTCGAAGAGCAGCCTGCGTCGAATTATCTCGCCTGCGCCTGATTCGAAAAGGACGTTGTCCGGTAACACGATGGCCGCTCTGCCACCTTCTTTTAGGAGAGTTTTGACATGTTGCAGGAAGTTTAGCTGCTTGTTGGACGTTGTTGCCCAGAAGTCGCTTCGCCTGTAGGTTAACGCGCCTGCTTTGCCGTTGCCGCTGGTGATGGTGACGCTGCTCTTTTTACCGAAGGGCGGGTTGGTAAGCACCATATCGTAGTGCCGTTTAGGCTTGGATATGAGACTGTCCTGTGTATTTATGGCACATTTGCCGTGTACTCCGTGCAGATACAGGTTCATGGCGCACAGGCGGCTGACGTTTTCGACGATATCCGTTCCGCTTAAGCCGCTTGAATTTAAAAACTCTCTCTGCTCACCGGTCAATTGGTATGACTGCAGGACGTAGTCGTGCGCCGCCAGCAGGAAGCCACCGGTGCCGCACGCCGGATCGCATATGGTCATGTTTGGCGCTGGTTGCATCACCTGCAAAATGGCCTTTATCAGCGGGCGCGGTGTGAAGTACTGCCCGGCGCCACTTTTGACATCCTCGGCGTTTTTCTGCAGCAGGCCCTCGTATATTTCGCCTTTGACATCGAGGTCGAGACCGGTCCAGCTTTCGCCGTCTATCAACTCTATTATCCGTTCCAGTTTTGCCGGATCCTTGATCCTGTTTTGCGCGTTTTTAAAGATATAGCCCAGCGTTCCGGTTTTTACACCAAGCGACTTCAAAATGTGCCCATAGTGCTGTTCAAGATTTACGCCGCTTTTTGAGATCAGGCTGTGCCAGTTGAGTTGGCTGGGTATAGGCGATTTGCGCGGATGCGAGTTGTCATTGGCCATTTTTAGGAAGAGGAGGTAGGTTAGCTGCTCAACGTAGTCGCTGTAGCTTACACCGTCGTCGCGCAGGATGTTGCAGTAGGTCCACAGCTTGTTGACTATTGTTTTGGCATTGTTTGGCACTATTTTACCTTTTAATTGTCTATTAGCTTTCCGGCAAACGCTTTTTTAAATATGCTCTGCCGTAGCTGGCCTGCCTGCCTTATGTTAGCACTTATCGTTTTTTCAAGGCTGCCGGCCGAGGCCAAGCAGCCTTCGATTTCTGCTACTATTCGCAGTTGCTCCGATACGGGTGGTAGCGGTATTGAGATGTTTGCGACATCGCCTTTTCTTACCGATGGTACCGTGGTTGCCCTGCCCATCTTTTCGAGCCGCATGCTCAGTAGCAGATAGTACAGGTATATATTATCCAACTTACCGCTTGAGCTTATCATTCCAATCATATTATTATCGATGAGCGACGGTTGTTTAAGAATGGCGCGACGGTTCAGCTTGATGGCCTCGCCGGTTTTGGCAAATACTATGGAGCCTGTTTTTAGCGGATTGAGCCTGCGACTTGTATAGTCGGCGGCAGATATATAATGCGTGGTATTACTGAGAAATAGATTGCCGCATCCATCGGTCTGGGCCAGGTTTGCCACTTTGAAAAAGGGGACGCCCTCGACATCTGTTTTTGTGTATTGGGTAGGGAAACTGTAGCCGTTTCTGATTGTAGCTACCTCGCCCAGTTTGACACTTAAGCTGTTTTGCCCATCGTAGAGCGCTTTTTGCAGAACCGCGTTGTGATAGTCATCCAGGTTGGCTTTTGCTGCCGTAAGTTTTTGTGTTGATATTTCAAGTTTGGCGAGCAGAGGTTGTATTTTTAACACGATGCGTTTAGCTACGTCAGCCGGTGGCAGCGGTATGAGGCAGGACTTTATCTGCGCCGCGCTGATATTTTTAACCGCCTCGCCTTTTGCCAGTGCCAGAAGCTCGTTTTCTATGTATCGCAGGTAGCATATGATGTATTCCCTGAACTGAGGTGCAAGGAATTTGACCATGCCGGTGCGCTGGTTTTGCAGCGCAGATATGTCCAAATCGTAAACACACAATTTGCCGATGGAACCGGACATGCCTATGAGCACGTCCCCTTTACTGATTCTGTGACCGGCGTATTTTTGGAGATATGTCTGCGGCAGAAATATCGGCTTGTCTGTGGCGATGCCGTTTGTGGTGAGGTTGGATTGCCTGATTAGGGGTGCGCCACTTGCTTTAAAATGCTTACTTTTAAATGCATAGCCGTTTCTGATATCGATTAAATCACCGAGCGATTTCAGTTGCCAGTCTTGCGGTAACGAAGCGTGTTTTATGTGTTTCATAGACAGTTCTGTCACTCTCATCTTTAGGGAGCTGAAGTGCGTTTGATTGGCGCTATTATAGACCGACGTATGAACTTTTGTAAAGAAAAAGTAGGATGAATTTGTATCCAATTTGAACTATGAGTGTATTCTTATCTTAAGCGGCTTGGCCGTTTGGCTTTTGCGGGGGAGGCATTACCTTAAACGGGATATTGACCATCTCGATGCCCTCGATTACGGCGCGTACCGAGTAGGTATCGTACAGGGGGAACTGCACGCCGTTGAATTCCATGACCACACGACCGATGCTTTCGGTTCCGGAGGGGGCTTTGGGGAGGTTGAACTTACCCTCAATCGGGGGAATGACGTCCTTGCCGTCGGCGTCGATCAGGTAGACCTTTATGTCTTTGACTCCTGCTTCAACGGTGCTGGTTTTGAGCTGTACCACTAGGCAGAAATGGGGGTGCCTGACCGGCAGCTGTTTGCCCACGATACTCTCGAATCCTATTCCCAGCGCGCTGAGTTTGCCAGCAGCCGTAGCGAAATCACACAAAAAAGCGAAGTCTACTTTCACATCTCATCTCCCGTCCGTTGCGGTTTTGCCATTATACACACAAGGGCGGCTAAATAGAAAGACCTTGTTTGTTGCACAAAGCTTTGTTGACACATCCTTGCGCTGCCCGCTATATTTGTGGGGAATATCTGTATGGAGCGTGCGTGTGGAAATTCAGTGGGTGCTGCTGGCAAAGAAGTGCTTGTTTAACGAAGACAAGACGCTGGACATTGAAAAAATAATGCAGAAGATGGAGTTTGACGGTATTCCCTACGTGGGCTCGCTCAAAATCATTATAAAATCGCAGACAAGCCCGACCGAGGTGGGAGAGAAGAAGATCATCACCCTTAAGATACATCATCAGAGCGACGGCGAGGTCCTTGTTACCGACATGCCATACGAAATACCGGATCTGTTCATGTGGGCCAAGTACTCGCCGTACATAACCATCGACCTAAGCGATTTTATTTTCCCCAAGACGGGTGAGTACTGCCTTGATTTTTATATAGACGGGGAGCTAAAAAACAGCGAATGGTTGACAATAGTCGATCATAGGACCAAGTAAGTAGCTGATAAAGATGGTGGGAAATCGGCTTTGGAGATAGATATGAGCTTTGATACGTCGAAACTGGGAGAGCACTGGAGTGGAAGGTATGAGATCAAGAAATACATCTGGGGCACTGACGCCAGCGGAATGGCACGGCATGCTCTCGAAATATTCAAGAAGCACGATCTGAAGACGCTGTTGCTGGCCGCCTGTGGTTATGGGCGTAACTCCAAGCTGTTTGCCGACAGTGGCATGGACGTGACCGGCGTTGATTCGTCGACGGTGGGTATCGCTATGGCTAGGGAGTTTGATCCGAAGTCTAACTATGTTTGTGCATCTGTGATGGATATGCCGTTTGATGGGCCGTTCGACGCGGTGTTTTCGCTGAATGCTTTGCACCTTTTCCCCAAACACGAGCGGGCGCAGTTTATAGCCGAGTGTATGAGTCGAATAAACAAGGGCGGGCTGGGTTATTTCGCCGTATTCTCCGAGCAGGAATCTAGCTATGGCAAGGGCCCAAAACTCGAAGAAAATACTTATGAGAGCCTGCCGGGCAGGCCAGCGCACTACTATACCGAAGAAGACCTCAGAAGTGAATTCATCGATAGCGAGGTTATCGAGACCGGTATTAGAGAGGACTCCGACATGCACGCTGACGGGCCGCACACGCATATACTGCGGTACATGGTGGCGCGCAAGCGGTGAGATAAGTAGTCGTTACTATGTTTTTTATCTCCTCAACCAGCTCTCTTATCTCCTTTACGCAGCCATCCATCCTTTTAGTGAGTTCAGCGTTTGCCAAACACGGGTCTTCCGATATTAATATATAGTCAGGAATGATTTTTGTGCCATGGGTTGACCAGGTGGGCTAGTCATAGATGTTGATATATAGGATAATGGCTGTATCATGCTCTCTCGCCGCCTGATAATTGCCGTCTCGTTTTTTACGGTGATGGCTCTGTCTTTCGTTACGGTTTACATCTTATATCCTAAGCCTGAGGCCGATCCCTGGCCGCAGGATTATACATCGATTTTCAGCTATGCGATTGACGATGAGGGAAGCGATTTCGATGAGGATATATCCGGTGCACCGAGCTACATCGACGAGATCAACTATCCTGCCATCAATGTCACCAAAGTATCTTTGGGTGTTGAAGATAATTACTTGTATATGAGGCTGAACTACGCTGGTGAGGTGCCGTCGCTTCCGTTTCAGATTACGGCATCGGGCAATATAGAGGCGCAGATAGTTGAGGCTCAGGGGACGAATATAGCGCTTGAAGTAGACAATAACCCGGATACTGGTGCCCTTGGTGTGGATATTTTCTTTGCCGTTAACTTTGATTATGGAGAACGGACTCAGGTTTATGCCAACTATGATTTTAGCGGCACAGATGATATACATGAGAACAATCAGCACATAGAGGGTGAGTTGGGCGAGGGCGGCATGGGATATGACTATGTCGTAGTGCGGTATGATACGTCGCGGATGGGTCAATTCTTCCCGCGAGGCAGTATGGTGATGATGGAGTTCTGGTCAGAAGCGGAGAGCGACCTGTATCACCACTTCGACTTTGAGGAGATTAACGCTGTGCAGTGGACTATACCACAGTAGGATTAGCTAGATTTCCTTATACAGCGAGTGCAGGTAATCGGCGAAGCCGTGTTTTTGCCAGAATGAGTATCCTATCTCGTTTTTGGGCACGACCTGCAGTTCTATGCGGTCCAGCCGGATTGATCGTACCCAGTTGTAGATCGCCTCAAGCATCATGGCGCCCACGCCGCGGCGCCTATGATTCTGCTTTACGGCCATGTCCACAATCAGGCCGTAGTTCTCCTGCTTGAGCACGGGAGGGTGAGATGCTATACGGCAGGGCGAGTAACCTATAACTTCGTCGTCTTCGATGGCGATGAAAACCCTGGCCTCTTTCGTCCTCATCAGACCGCGGAGGTATCGCCTCCAGTTTTCAGCGCCGTCTTTCCTAGTTTCGAACAACGGATCTAACTGGGCGTGGTAGTCCATCAGCTCCTGCCATAACTGAAGTATCTGCGGCAGGTGTTTGTGCTCGGCTACTTCAATAGTTATCATGCCTTTGCCTCGAAAGTAAACGCTAGCTATTATAACTCAATTTGCGGGTAAGGTGAAGGGCTTTGTAGTAATCGAAGTGTACGTTGGAATATCGGGGGAATGAACTTGACTGATTTTGCCCAAAATAGTAAGGTAGAACATTGGGATTTTGGAATCGTCTTACAAGTATGCGGAGGCTCACGCTTACGCGAAGCGGGGGCATGCCAAAAGTAAGGATGCAATCACGATATAGATCTTGTCGTTGGAGATTGATAATGCGAATACTCTATAACATCTGGGAGGGAATCTGTGGGGCATCATTGATGTTTGTTCTCATCATACTGCCTTGCTTGAGGTCCAAACTGCGCAAGTGGGGGTCTACCGAGGAGGAGCTTAGTAGAGATCTGCCGGGTGATGAGTTGATTACAGAGATGAAGGGTTGGTACAACCACGCCATCACCATCAATGCGGCGCCCGCCGACGTGTGGCCGTGGATATTACAACTTGGGCAGAACAAGGGCGGATTTTACAGCTACGAATT
>DAOUZV010000054.1 GCA_030665485.1 Chloroflexota bacterium
CAGCCCCAGCGTGTTGTTCTCAGTACTGGGTCGTCACGCGGCACGAGCGTTCAGTTGCAAGCTGATCGCGGATACTATGCCTGGATGGCTGCTTGAGCTCAAGCCTGGCGATCCGGCATACGTCGAGTACGAGATTCCGGACGAGGCCACGGGCATGGGCATAATCGACGGCGCACGCGGCGCTCTGGGACACTTCATCGAAATCAAAGACAGGCGAATCGCCAACTATCAGTGCGTGGTTCCGACAACGTGGAACGGCTCACCGAGAGACGACAAAGGGCAGCCGGGACCGTTTGAGCAGGCGCTCATCGGCACCAAGGTAAAGGACGAGACGAATCCGTTTGAGATAGTTAGAATTATACGCTCGTTTGACCCGTGCATTGCCTGCGCGGTTCATCTGGTAACACCTAAAGGAAGGGATCTTGGGCAGTTCCGTATCAGCTAAAAAGGGCAAGGTTGTAATCATGGGTGTGGGAAACCTGCTACTCAAAGATGAGGGTTTGGGCGTGCACGTCGCACAGATGTTTATGGAGCGCAAGCCTCCTGACGATATAGACCTTGAGATAATTGACGGCGGAGTTTCGTCTGACGCGTTTTTAACAATGAAAGACGTGGATAAGCTCATTGTGGTGGACGCTGTGCTCGGCGGATGTGAGCCGGGCGCGGTCTATCGATTCAACCCGGACGACGTCAAATTTGAAGATGAGGTTGAACTTTCGGTGCATCAGTGGGGATTGCTCGAGGGGCTCAAGATAATGGAGCTTGCGGGCGAAAAACCTTCGGAAACAGTGATTATCGGAGTGGAACCCAAAGTGGTTGAGTGGGGCATGGAGCTAACGCCGGAGATCGAAAAAAAAATTCCCGAGATAATAGATCTAGTACTATCTGAAATATACTCGAAAAGGAGTAATTAAAACATGCTGATTTCCGAACAAAAACCGACGGAAGAAATCCTTGGCTCCCTCGACGGGGAAAGCAAGGTTTTTGTGGTGGGCTGCAACGGCTGTGCCGAGGGCTGCGAGAGCGGCGGAGAGCCACAGGTTGTCGCCATGGTCGCTGGCCTTGGTGAATCCGGCAAGGCAGTGACGGGTAAAGCCTCCATCGATATGATTTGTAATGAGAACCTGACACGTATGAGCCTGCATGCGCACAAGGACGATATACTGGCAGCCGATTCGGTGCTGGTGATGTGCTGCGGCGCGGGCGTGCAGGCGGTGGCTGATGCGGTTGACATGACGGTTCACCCCGGGTGCAACACCAAGTCTCAGGGCGGCGGACATGCCGAGTGGGAAGGCGCAGAGCACTGCATGGAGTGCGGCGACTGCGTGCTGGACTACACCGGCGGCATCTGCCCCATTTCGCGCTGCTCCAAGAACTTGCTCAATGGGCCGTGCGGCGGCTCTGTACAGGGTAAGTGCGAGGTTGCGGCGGAGCTCGATTGCGCTTGGCAGCTTATCGTCGACCGCCTGACCAAGATCGGTCGCTTAGATAAACTAGAAAAGGTTATACCGCCAAAGAACTGGAGTAAAAGCTTAACTGGCGGCCCCCCTGTTCCGCCGAAAAAAGGCTAGTTTTATAGTCAAACGTATGTTAAAAAGATAAGCCCCCCGATTTTTCAAGTCGAGGGGCTTTTAGTATGGGTGTGCGTTTGAATCGAACGGGGGTTAGTGTAGCCCTGCCGTTTTGGGATCCGGCAGATGCTCGCCGTCGTAGGCCCAGTCCTTGTCGTCCAGAGTTGCCTTCGCCTTGCGATACTCCATGGATATGAGCGTTTCAAAGCGCTGCACCTTGCCGCATTTGCGGCATACGCTCCGGACGAAACCATCTTCTGGTTGACCGCACACCCAGTAGTGTTTGCAGAGCACCTTATTCTCCTTAAGAGGTTTTTTGATTTTGCAGGGTCATTATAGCAATGTGCTATATCATGTCAATAGGGGTTTACCCTAGTTTGTTATGTTAAGGAATAAAAACCACTTGACAGCAGCGGCAAAAGTGGTATTCTTTAGGCCTCTTTTTAAGAAGGGGGTGTGTCATGGCCAAAGCATCACGATTTGATATCAATCCGGACGATTACCTTGATACGGAGTTGGGCTACGATATGCCGGTTAAGACAAAGGCCGAGCCCGTCGCTCAAGAGAAGGGTGTTCCAAAGCAGAGGCAGCCGGACGTTTGCAATCCAGACGATTATATGGAGGCGGAGCTGGGCTATGAGTATGAGGCGGGCGAGGAGGCATGCGAGTAGCATCGGTGCTATTTGATGGTGAGCTTGGGCCGGTTGGTATCACAAAGATTTAGAACATGATCTGGGTGTAGTTATCTACCACCTTGCGGAAATGGAAGCCGTAGATGGCCAATGTGATGGCCACTGACAACGTACGTGGGTTTTTAAGTATCGTCCAGCCCAAGAACTTCCAGTACTGGAACCTGCCTTTTTCCTTAAGTCCCATGTGCCACAATGACTTGAAGAATGCCTTGACCTCGTAGAGGTTGGGCATGCCGATGGAGAACCTCTTCTGCTTGGGCTTATATTCACGCAAAAAGGTTTTTATGCGCTCGTAGTAATTTTGCATTTTATAGATGGTTTGGATGATCTTGCGATAGCCGGTGAGCAGGTCGGCCATATCCATCTTGGGCATGAAGTTCATTGAAAGGTCGGTGTTGTCGCCGGAGATTCTATCGAGCAGGCGGTTTTCCTTTTTCAGACGTTTGTGTAGCCTGGTTCCGGTGGGGGCATTGAGCAGGCCCACCATGGCGGTGACGATGCCGCTCTTTTGGATGAAGTCTATCTGTGTATCGAAGATGCTCTTGGGGTCCATGTCGAAGCCGACGATGAAGCCGCCGTGTACCTGGAATCCGTAGTTCTGGAGCTTCTTTACCGAGGCAACCAGGTCGCGCTTTTTATTCTGGAACTTGTTGCACTCAACAAGGCTCTCTTCGTTGGGGGTTTCTATACCGATGAACACCGTTGTGAAGTTGGCCTGCGACATAAGCTGCATCAGCTCCTCATCGTCGGCCAGGTTGATCGACGTCTCGGTAAACAGCGCAAACGGATGGTTGTGCTTCTTCGTCCACTCGATTATTGCGGGAAGGATTTCTTTCTTGAGCTTGTTCTTGTTGCCGATGAAGTTATCATCGACGATGAACACGTCTTTGCGCCAGCCACGTACGTACAGCGCTTCGAGCTCCGCTACAAACTGCTCTGTGGATTTGGTTCGTGGCACACGGCCGTTGAGCACGGTGATGTCGCAGAACTCGCAATCGAAGGGGCAGCCGCGCGAGTACTGTAGGCTCATGGAGACATATTTCTTGGTATCCAGTAAATCCCATTCCGGAATGGGAGTGCTGGTTATAACCGGTCTTTCATCTGACGTATAGATGTGTTTGGCCCGTCCGTTTGCTAGGTCCGTAAGGAAAGCAGGCAAGGTGACCTCAGCCTCGCCCAGAACGAAATGATCGACACCATCGAACTCCTGGTGATCTGCGGTGAAAAGCGGTCCTCCGCAAACAACCTTGGTGCCGAGCTTGTTGCAGCGCTTGATGACCTGTATTGCCGATTGTTGCTGCACCACCATGGCGCTGATAAAGACATAGTCGGCCCACTTGATCTCTTTATCCCACAGATGGGCGGTGTTTATGTCGACCAGCTTCTTTTGCCATCCGTTTGGCAGCATTGATGCAACGGTAAGAAGTCCAAGTGGCGGGAAGGCCGCCTTCTTGGAGATAAATCTCATGGCATGCTTGAAACTCCAGAAGGTATCCGGGTAGCTGGGATAGACTAATAATATCTTCAAATACTTCCCTTCATCATCAAGTATACGATAAACAAAGGTTTTTGGCTATACATAGGCGAGACAGGTGTCATTTTGTGAAAATGGGCATGTTCGGTTGAAGTTGTGGTTTTTTCGTCGCTAAAAGGGGCAAATAACGATTACAGGAGCTGTGTATAATTTTCTACCACCTTTCGGAAGTGGAAGCCGTATATGGAAAGCATGATCGCTAGGAACATGGCGCCGGGGCGTTTGATTAGCGTCCAGCCTAAAAGGTCCCAAAACATCTTTTTACCTTCTTTAGGCTTTAGCCCCACGTGCCACGCCAGTTTGAAGAAGGCACGTAAGTTGGACCACTTGAAGGTGGATAGTGTTACCTTGGTTTTGCCCTTGGCCTTATACGACTTGATGAAGGTTATTATGCGGTCGTAGTAGTTCTTGTAGTCGTAAATGGTGTTGAGCACCCTCTTGTAACCATCGATGAGCTCCTGTTTTTCCATCTTGGGTACAAAATTCATTGAAAGGTCCAGGTTGTCTCCGGAAAAACTTTTGACGAGGCGTTTTTCTTTCTGTAGGCGCTTGTATAGCCTGGTGCCGACGGGAGCGTTGAGCAGTCCCACCATGGCGGTGACGATGCCGCTTTTCTGGATGAAGTCGATCTGGTTATCGAAGATCGATTTGGGATCGTTATCGAAGCCGAGGATGAAGCCGCCGTGCACCTGGAAGCCGTTATTTTGAAGCTTCTTTACCGCCGCAACCAAATTGCGGTTTCTATTGTGGCTTTTACCGCACTCGATAAGGCTGCCCTCGTTGGGCGATTCGATACCGATGAAGATGGTGTTGAAGTTGGCCTTGGCCATCATATCCATCAGTACTTCATCGTCGGCGAGGTTAATGGTAGCCTCGGTGAACAGCGAAAATGGGAAGTGGTGCTCTATCATCCAGCGGCCTATGACCGGTATGATTTCGCTTTTAAGCTTCTTCTTGTTGCCGATGAAGTTGTCATCCACAATAAAGACGTTGTCACGCCAGCCGCGTACGTACAGCGCTTCCAGCTCCGCCCGCATCTGCTCCCCGTTTTTGGTTCTAGGTATGCGCCCGTTGAGCACGACTATGTCGCAAAACTCGCAATCGAAGGGGCAGCCGCGTGAGTATTGGATGCTCATGGAAACGTACTTTTTGATATCGATCAGGTCCCACATGGGAATGGGGGTGCACGTTATATCCGGTTTCACTTCGGATGTGTACCTTGGCTTAGGAGTGCCCTTTTTCAGGTCGGCAAGGAACATGGGCAGAGTGACTTCTCCCTCATTGAGTACGAAGTGATCGACGCCATCGAAGTCATCCGGTTCCTCGGTGAAAAGCGGTCCGCCGACTACCACCTTGGTCTCAAGCTTGTTGCACTTTTTAATAACGTCTTTTGCCGAATTTCTCTGCACCACCATGCCGCTGATAAAAACGTAGTCGGCCCACTTGATGTCTTTATCGGAAAGGCGGTTCAGGTTCATATCCACCAGCTTCTTCTCCCACTCCATAGGAAGCATTGCCGCTATGGTAAGCAGGCCCAGCGGAGGAAAAGCAGCTTTCTTGGAGATGAATGGAAGCGCGTGCTTGAAACTCCAGAAGGTATCCGGATAGTTGGGATATACTAGTAATACTCTCATTTGATTATATTATACTATCATTTTCTCAATATTGCACAGTAGCACACAAAAGCGGCCTTGTCTATAGCAAAGCCCCTGACTATATGATCAGGGGCTTTGCTTGTGTGACGGGATACATCTATTCAATTATACTGCGATCTCAAGCTCCGCTTCCTCTATGGGAACAAGTTCTGTCTCAATTTCTTCTGGCTCTACCTGCTCCGGTCTGGGATAGCGACCATACCTGCCGCGCAGTCTGCCCTGCTCCTCCTCGCCGAATGTTCCCCAGACGCCGCGCATGCGATGCTCTTTGGCCTTTCCCATCATGTAGCCGCTGCTGTCTTCACCCTGCCAGATTCCGTAGAATTTACCGCGGACGCTGATGCCGGTGAGCTTGCCGTTATCACCTTCTGCGCTGCGCCATTTGCCGCGGAAAAGGTGAATTACAGTGTCGTCGGCCAGTTTTATTACGCCGTAGCGGCCTCTGAACCTACCGTCGGGCTCAGGCCTTTCTATGGTTACGTCTGCCTCATCGTCGTTGACATACCATTTGCCGCCGAACCTGCCGACGCGCTTTTGGCCAACCTTCTGCGCCCAGGCACCTTTCATGTAGCCACTGCGCTCGCCGTCGCTGGATTCCCACTCGCCTACGAACCGGTTGACCATTGCTTCGACATCTTCTTCGCCTACGGCGTAGGTTCCGCCGAACTTTCCGCCATTTTCACCTTCGTAGTTGCGGTAGATGCCCCAGAAGGCACCATCGGCGTATTTACCTATAAGGTATCCCACGACCTTTTCATCGCGCTGCTTCCAGATGCCGCCCAAGAAACCGTATCCCGAGCCATCCTCATAGGTGACGCTGCCGTAAATACCGGCCAGTCCTCCCAGTGACTCATCCGCTTCATCAACGCCCCATCTGCCGTGGAATCCGCCCAGAATTTTTACCTCCGCCTCTCCCTCTGGTGCGGGTATGAACTGGATGTCCTCCATCTGCTCAAGTTCCGCGATTAAAGCATCCAGATCCTCCGCTATAAGCTCGTTCGTCTCTACTAGGTCTGTAATCGATTCCGCTGTTGACGATGCGAGGGCTGATGCCGTTCCTGCAATCAGCAGCCCTAAGGCAAGCACCCCCGCAATCAATAATTTGAACCTTGTTTTCATTTTATTCCTCCTCATCCACTTTTTGCTTTAGGGCCCTTCTATAATTAAATAACGCAAAAGAAAAGAAAAAGTTATCTCCTGAGATATAAAAAGCCCCCTGGAGCTTGCCAAGGGGCTCGTTCGTATCGAGTTCTTAAGGTAAGGCTAATTCTCACCTCTTTTGCGGAACATAAGCGTGCCGAAGGCGATGCCCGCCACCATCCACAGGCTCAAGACTAAGAGTGCCTTCCACTGATCGTCCCAAACCCAGCCGTTATTTATAATGCTGCGCACGCCGCTTATGGCGTATTCCACCGGGTTGATCTGTCTGATTATATCGATCCATCTTGGGAGAAAATCTCTTGGAACAAATGAAGATGTAAGGAACATAACTGGCAGCGTTACGAAGTTTAATACTGCGATAAGGGTTTCCTGTCGGCGGAAGAGGAGGGCCAGCCCACAGGAGAATCCGGCAAAGCCGAAGCCGAGCAAGGTTATAATAAATAGAGTGTATATAACCCCCGGCACGCCTGAAGCAATATTAAGTCCCAGAGCCAGGGCTATACCGAATATAATAAGTGCCTGAATTATCAGCATCACCATGGACCCGGCAACACGGGCCAGGATGATAGACATCCGGGAAACGGGTGTGGCCAGCATTTTGGAAAGTACACCCATCTCGATATCCATGAGCAGCCCCATGCCAGACCAGACAGAGCCGAACATCACCGTCATCACTATAACCGCTGGTGAGAAATGCTGTATATAATCAACCCCTTGGGCCTCCATGGTGCTTTTAAATATCTGGGTAAACAGCAGCAGCCACAGTATGGGTTGCACTATATTAACGAACAGCCAGATAGGTATGCGGATATCGGTTCTGACATGGCGCACTATCTGGTGCCAGGTGTCTGACATGAAATAGGTCATTACTTTCTCCTTTCGCTTCTGCGCGCTATATCTGTAAACGACGAGGCCTGTCCCTCCTGATGCCTGATGGTTTTGCCGGTGTATTTGAGGAAGACGTCATCAAGTGATGGATGGGATATGGCCAGCGTTTCTACCTCAATCCCTTTTTCTGCCAGAATACGCATGATAGAAGGCGCCGCCGTTTTGGCATTATCCACGTATACCGCTAGTTCCTCTTCGGCGGGCTGTATTCTCTGCACGAAGGATTCGCCCTCCAGCACCTTCTGCGTGTCGGTCATGAACTGCGAGCATACTGCCTCATCGCCTTTGCAGGGTGAAAGGGTGATGACGTCGCCGCCGATGGAGCTTTTAAGTTCGGACGGTGTACCCGTAGCGATGATCTTGCCCAGGTCTATGATGGCGACGCGGTTGCACAATTGGTCGGCCTCCTCCAGATAGTGGGTGGTCAGGAAGATGGTTATGCCCAGCTCCTTAGTCATCTTCCTGATATATTCCCATATCTTGGATCGCGTTTGCGGGTCGAGG
>DAOUZV010000107.1 GCA_030665485.1 Chloroflexota bacterium
AACGTAGACGTCAGGAAGGAAGTGCATCTCTATTTTAATGATTCCATCACCGGCACAGGCCTCACAGCGTCCACCCTTGACGTTAAAGGAAAAGCGCCCGGGAGTGTAGCCGCGCATTTTGGCCTCAGGCACTGTGGCGAAAAGTTGTCTGATCGGAGTGAATAGTCCGGTATACGTTGCAGGATTGCTGCGCGGGGTGCGTCCGATAGGCGATTGGTCAATATCAACAACTTTGTCGATGTGCTCAAGGCCGGTAACCCCGTCGTTCTTTCCGGGCCGGTCTTTAGCTCGATATAGGGTATGTGCAATCGTTTTGTATAAAATGTCGTTTATAAGTGTGCTCTTCCCGCTTCCGGAAACGCCGGTTATGCAGACGAACAAACCTAATGGTATGGTAACATCAATATTGCGCAGGTTGTTTGCTGCAGCATTGCGAATTGTCAGTTGCTTGCCATTGCCCTTGCGGCGCTGCTGCGGCATCGATATCACTTTGGCACCGCTAAGATACTGTCCGGTAAGCGACTTGGCTGATTTGGTTATATCTTCGATGTTACCTTGAGCTACAATTCGACCGCCGTGTTCTCCAGCGCCGGGCCCCATATCGATAATATGATCAGCGGCCCGCATGATGGCTTCATCATGTTCCACTACCAGGACGGTGTTCCCAAGCTGGCGTAAACCCTGTAAAATATTGATCAGGCGGTGGATATCCACCGGATGCATACCAACCGATGGCTCATCACATATGTACAGCACTCCGGTGAGATTTGAGCCGATTTGAGTCGCCAGCCGTATGCGTTGTGCCTCTCCACCAGACAATGTGCTAGTCGCTCTGTCCAATGTTAGATAGTCCAAGCCAACATCGCGCAGAAATCCGAGGCGTTCTCTGATCTCCTTGAGAACCAGCAGTGCGATTATATCTTCCTGTTCGGTAAGAATAGGCTTGGCTAGTTGGTTTACCCAATCAATCATGTCCTCTACCGGCATCGCCGTTACCTGTGCGATGTTCTTATCATCCACCGTTACCGCCAGGGTCTCCGGTTTGAGCCGCAGCCCGTCGCACCCCGGACAGGGGTTAGCTATCATGTAGCGCTCGATATCAGTGCGGCTGTACTCCGACTCGGTATCACGATGTCTGCGTTCCAGTGACGGGATAACCCCCTCATAAGCGTGACGGTAGGTGAAGGTATTGCCCGAGCCATCCCTCCATTTGACCGGAATAGTCTCTCCGTTGTTGCCGTATAAGATCAGTTTTATCTGATCTGTACTCAGGTCCTTGACCGGAATATTTGTGGGAAATCCATAGTTCTTTGCCACCCCCTCGATCCAGGCATTGTAAATCGGACTCATGGTGCCGGAACGGGCCCAGGGTTGGATGGCACCCCCCCCTAAAGTGAGGTTTTTGTTGGGGATGATCAGATCGGGGTCCATCTCCAGCTTCACCCCCAAACCGGTGCATACAGGGCAGGCGCCGTGAGGGCTATTGAAGCTGAAGTTTCGTGGTGCCATTTTTTCCAGACTGATGCCGCAATCAACGCAGGCGAAGTGCTCCGAATAAAGCTGCTCCTTGTCATCGGTGCCCACCAACATCACGCCTGAACTCAGCTTGAGCGTGGTCTCAACGGAATCTGTAATGCGGTTTCGCTGGTCTGAATCGC
Source organism: Chloroflexota bacterium (assembly GCA_030665485.1). Classification (GTDB taxonomy): domain Bacteria; phylum Chloroflexota; class Dehalococcoidia; order JABGRK01; family JABGRK01; genus JABGRK01. The sequence continues at coordinate 1,659 of DAOUZV010000107.1, forward strand.
CAATCATCAGCCGGTCTACGATGACGTCTATAGTATGCTTTTTGTTCTTATCCAGATCGAAATACTCTGAAAGATCATAGATGGTGCCATCAACACGCATACGTACGTATCCGGCTTTTCTAGCGCTGTCAAATACGGCCAAGTGCTCACCTTTGCGATCGCGGATTAACGGAGCCATGAGCATTATCTTGGTACCCTGAGGAAGCGACAATATGGCATCTACAATTTGCTGCACCGTTTGTCGGGATATTTCCTTGCCGCAATTGGGACAGTGCGGGTGACCGATTTTGGCATAAAGCAATCTCAAGTGGTCGTATATTTCGGTGGCGGTGCCAACCGTGGAACGCGGATTACGGCTGGCTCCCTTCTGATCGATGGATATGGCAGGACTCAATCCATCAATATGGTCAACGTCGGGCTTTTCCATCTGCCCCAGGAATTGGCGAGCGTAAGCCGACAGTGATTCTACATAGCGGCGCTGCCCCTCCGCATATATGGTATCGAAGGCAAGAGAGCTTTTACCCGAGCCGGAAAGCCCGGTGATAACCACCAGCTTATCCCTTGGAATAATAACATCAATGTTCTTAAGGTTGTGCTCTCTGGCACCACGTACGATTATTGATTTTGGGGGCATAATTTTTACACCTTGTTTTTGGTTTAAACCTCAAACTTCAATTTTAACATGCAATAAAAACCCAAACAAGGCACTTAGGGGTAGTTTGGAAAGGATCGCGATATGAGCTAATTACTTTAACAAACGCTTCATAAGAGCAAGTTCGTCTCTAATCAATCTGGGAGTTAAGAAGTTGTCCCTGATATTCTCTTTGCCTTCCTGACCCAATTCACCTGAAACCTGAGGATTCTCAAAGATATAGACTATCTTCTCGGCACATTCTTCCACGTTGTTGACCAGATAATCGCTCAGTTTGCCTCTCATCTGCATGGGGATGCCACCGGCGTTACCGGCTATCATCGGCGTCTGCTTCCACAAAGCTTCTGCAACAACCAGGCCAAAACCCTCTTTAATCGATTTTTGCAGCACTATGTCGGCTGCTGTCTGGAAGGCATTAACCTCCATATTCCCCACCCCTGTCAAGTTGCTGAATACAAAGATATCAGGGTCCTTGTTCGCCTCATCATGTATTGCCGCATAAATCTGCCAGCCCTCAGGATCATCTCCGGCGAGTGAACCCACCAGAGCAAGCTGCAGACCGGGAATCTTCTCTTTTGCTAGCTGATACGCTTTTATCACTCCAAAAGGGTCTTTCCACGGATCAAACCTGGAAACCTGCACTACAAGCGGCCTGTTTCTGTCTATCCCCTGATTATCTAGTATGCCACGGCAAATATCTTTGGGGATCGGCAAGTTTTTTGGGCTGAACGCATCTATTGCAGGCGCAACAGGTACAATTACAGGAACACCGAGGTCGGAAGGCACAAACTTCTCCATTGTGAAAATGGCTGCATCGTATTCCTCTACATATGGCCGCAGGAATTGCCACGCATAATCATCGGGCTCTGAGCTGTCTATATGACAGCGCCATATCCACTTGGCATGTCTGTCCTCACAGAAGTGACGTAGAGCCGCCGGCTGAGGATCGTTCACGACGAATACGTCGTAGTCTGTGCTAAGCTCCTTGGCGTTTTCCAGGTTGTTCTGCAGGTAAACTCTTTCAGTTGTACGCTCTAAAAGGGGATACTGGGCACCCTGTATTGCATTGTGCAGTGATTTTGTGATATCAAAAAAACGTCTGTCGCCGGTTATAACCTGCCAATCGGCAGTAAGCCCAAGGTCTCGCACCAGTGGAATATACGATAAAAGCAGTTCTGCTACGCCACCGCCGAACGGGGTTGAGTTTATGTGGCAAAGCCTCAGTCCCTTAAGGTCATCGGCCAAGCTCTTCAACTCATCTATGAATCCGTTGTTATATATCTCATAGTATTTATCTATACTCTTGGGGCCGAGCGATACCTTTTGTAGCATTTATTACCTCAACATGTAGTTTAATATGCAAAGTTATATATTTCAAGGAAATGAGTTTGTTAAGAGTATACCTGGTAATGACCATGCTGGTCCGTAAATGTATGAGAGTCTGGATTGTGAAATCGATGCGATAAAAACTGTACTATATCAACTATTTGTACCTTTTCACTTCAAATCGATATATTTTAATTTCATCGTCGGGGCCGATCCCCGCCTTGCTCCGGGCGATATCGATTTGCTCCTCAACCGTATCAACCGTTTCCAAATTCGGCAGTAAAAGTCCCTTGCCTCCCCTGCCCTCAATGATAACCCCGTATTTTTTGGGATCGAGATCATTGGTGCTTTCCACAGGCTCGGGGTTGGATAATACATCAACACTATACTCAAGGTCATCCAGTTCGTTTGAGGTAATAGGCAGAAAACGCGGGTCTCTTATAGCGGCCCCAATAGCGCTGGCAGCGATCTCTTCCGCTAAATTTGGCCTTGTGGGCTCCAAAGTACCGATGCAACCACGCAACTCCCCCTTCTTTTTGATGCTGACAAAAACCCCGGCCTTCTCCTGCAGTTCCAGCGTATCAGCTATGGGAGTTGGCTTAACTCCATTCTTTACTAAGCCCTCAACCGTGTTTTTGGCCAGTGCGACCAAAGGGTGCAGTTTGATTTCCACCTCTTTCGTTTCAGCTACTTCCTTTTCTGAAACAGCTTCCTCTTTTGGCTTCGCCGTTGTTTCAATCTCAAATGAGGCAACCATGTACCCCACGCCGAACGGGC
>DAOUZV010000147.1 GCA_030665485.1 Chloroflexota bacterium
GAAAGGAATTTGTGATGGCAAGCGCAATAGTGAAGTTGTTTAGAATGCCGGAAGAAGCTCAAAAAGCAATGAGCGATCTGAAAAATCAAGGTTACACAGGGGAGGATATCAGCGGTGCTCCTGAGAAAGAACTCGCTGATACATGGGGGTTGGATGAGGAGACTGTTAAGTACTATCAGTTTGGTGTAGCAATTGGTGGAATTCTCGTCGGCGTGAAGGCTGATGAAGCCAAATCCGGAGATGTGCGCAAAATCATGCGAAGCGCAGAGTCATCGCCCGAGCGTGAGAAGGTAACAAGCAGTCCTGCATTTAAGCAGGCTAGCCGCATGTCGGCAAGCAACCCTATCGACGCTCCGATGTCGGGCGATTTCCGCAAGTACTAGAAGCTATTTTTACTTATGCATTAAACGGGAGGAAAGAGTATGTCAAAATTCATCGCTACCCAAGCAATTAAAGGTGCCCACCAAACTATTGAAAAAGCGGAAAAAATGTTTATGGAAGCCCTTGAGAAGCTTGGTCCCGATGTTCCTATTGAGTTCAAGGACAGCAGAGGAGGCCCCACCGCTTTTTACGTGCCGCTGATATACGGCTACACAGGTATGATGATCGAGAAGCTGGGTGATTTACAACAGCCGCTAGACCTAGCAAAAAGCCTGCTTCCGCCGCTGCCGAGTGAACATTTGTGGCTGCCATACTTGGGTGAAACACTGGACTCCGGTGTGGCCACACTCTATGCGGAGGAGATCATTAAATCGGTGGAGTTTGCCAACGGTACTCAGCCCGAAGTTAAGGGGGATTTCACCTACAACGGCCCCATCGACGACTCACAGATGCGCGGCTGGGGCATTCAACTGGTGGACGGCCGCATGCCAGGTTTCGCAGCTATTCTGGGTTGTGCTAAAAGCAACGAGGTCGCAGTTAAAATCGTAAGGGAGTGCCAATCCAAGGGACTGCTCGTCTTCCTGGCGGGCAACAACAACGGCCGTTCAGTTGTAGACCAGTTGCGCGAAGAGGGTGTTGAGATGGGCTATGACACTTTTATCGTTCCATTCGGATCAGATACCGAATCAATTGTATATGCGCTGGGATTTGCCACCAGAGCAGCACTGAGCTTCGGTGGTGTCGATGCCGGTGATAACAGACGCATACTTCTATACAACAAGTTCCGCTGTTTCGCCTTTGCACTGGTATTAGGCGAAATGAGTCCCGTAGACTGGGCCACAGGTGCTGGAGCAATAACCTTTGGTTTCCCCGCAATATGCGATACACAGGTTCCTAACATACTGCCCACGGGTGTAACTAGGTACGAGCACGTCGTTAGTATGCCTTTCGACGACATACCTGGCGCGGACGACATGGAGCGGGCTGAGAAGCTTGTTGAGAAATGTATCGAGGTCCGCGGCATTAAAGTTAAGATCGCCAAGGTGCCGATTCCCAATTCCTTCGGACCAGCGTTTGAGGGTGAGGTTGTCCGCCGCGCCAACATGTACGCCGAGTATGGTTCAAAGGCAGGACCCGCTGTTGAGCTGTTGGAAATGAAGGACATCAACGACGTAGAGGACGGCAAGTTTGAGGTTATAGGCCCCGATCTTGATGACCTTAAAGAAGGAGACAAAACCTATTTTGCCCTCAAGGTTGATGTTTCCGGCAGAAAGATGCAAAAAGATTTCGAGCCGGTACTGGAGCGCCAGATACACCACTTCGTCAACGGCGCAGAGGGTGTACAACACCAGGGTCAGCGAGATATCACGTGGATTCGTATAAGCAAGGGCGCCTATGAGAAGGGCTTTAGGCTGAAGCACCTGGGAGATATACTCCACGCCAATCTGCATAACCAGTTTGGCGCCATCGTAGACAAGGTCCAGGTAACAGTTATCTCTGATGAAAAGAAGGTACTTGAGTTCATAGAACATGCCAAAGAGGTATACGCCGAGCGAGACATAAGACTTGCCGGTATCACCGATGACTCCGTGGATACGTTCTACAGCTGCGCACTTTGCCAGTCATTTGCTCCCACTCACATTTGCGTGATAAATCCGGAGCGAACAGGACTGTGCGGCGCATACAGCTGGCTGGATTGCCGGGCCGCTTATGAAATCAATCCTACGGGCCCCAACCAGCCCGTGCCCAAAGGTAAACTGCTCAGTCAGGAAAGCGGTGAATGGGAAGGCGTTAACCAGTTCGTCTTTGAGAACTCTCAGAGAGTAATCGAGCGATTCACGCTGTACTCGGTAATGGATGCACCGTGTACCACCTGCGGCTGCTGCGAGGCCATCATGATGATTATCCCGGAAGCCAACGGCTTCATGGTGGTATCCCGCGACGATTACAGCGAAACCCCTTGCGGGCTTAAGTTCACCACCGCTATGAGCGATGTTGGTGGCGGCGCGCAGAACCCGGGCATGATGGGCATGGGCAAGAGATACGTCTTGAGCGACAAGTTCATCTCCGCCGAGGGTGGCCTGAATCGTCTGGTATGGCTTTCAAAGAATATCAAGGAAGAGTTTGCCGAGGAGCTCAAAGAGGCTGCCAAGGCCGCCGGTGACCCCGATCTTATCGACAAGATCGCCGATGGCACCGTAGCTACCACATCGGATGAGCTGTTGGCTTTCCTCGAGGAGAAGGCTCATCCGGCACTGACCATGGATCCGATAATTTAATGAAGTAACCATTCTTTTGATAATTGAATCAATAGCGGAAGGAGATAAAACATGCCATCTGTTGAAATTCCAATTGAGAAATGGACGGGACAGGTTCACCAGGTAACCCTGGGTGGCAACGGCCGCAAATCGATCACCGTTGGCGGCGAAACCACGCTTCCCTTCCTTAAGTTCGATGGCTCCATTCCCAATAGGCCTGCTGTGGCCGTTGAGATACAGGACATAGCGCCTGCCGACTGGTCACCAACCCTGCTTTCTGCATGGGGCGATGCGGTGAAAGATCCCGCATCCTGGGCCAAGAAGGCTGTTGAATACGGCGCCGAGGCGATCTTACTCAATCTCAAAAGCGCCCATCCCGATGAGGGCAACACAGGCGCAGACGAGGCAAAGGCAGTAGCTGATAAAGTCCTTGCTGCTGTAGATGTACCTCTAATCGTAATCGGTCCCGGCGTGGCAGATAAAGATAACGAAGTACTACCGGCTGTTTCAGAAGCGGCTCGTGGCCAGAGAATTGCTCTTGGTAACTGCGAGGAGAAGAACTATCGTACGATTGCAGCTGTGTGTATAGCTGACGGACATGTTGCTATACCCAACTCGCCGGTCGATCTTAATCTGGCAAAACAGCTGAACATACTGCTCACAGATGCAGGACTGTCTATAGATGCCATATTAATGGATCCCACGACAGGGGCACTTGGTTATGGACTGGAATACACCTACTCTGTTATGGAGAGGCTGCGCCTGGCAGGACTCGGTGGTGACAAGCTAACCGCAATGCCCATAATCAATAACGTAGGCGCTGATGTCTGGAAGACAAAAGAGGCCAAAGTAGCGCAAGGTCTTCCCGAGACATGGGGGG
>DAOUZV010000046.1 GCA_030665485.1 Chloroflexota bacterium
CGCCAAACTCCAGCCCGTGTTGAGCGAGCCATGGGTTAGTATCACACCAGCCGATGCAAGTAGGTCATCTTCCAGCAATGTGAATGCAATATTCTCATCACTGAGCAGCTCGGCCAGACGTTCATCCTGCTGCGAGACCAGTATAACCTGCTTGCTGCGATCTGAAGTTTGCTTAAGTTCATTCAGTAAGGCTTGCGGTCTGCCACCATAGGTGGGAGCATCCTTAAACGGTAGAGTCACTTCTTGTTTTGTACCCCAGCCCATTATTTCAAGTACGCTTTGAGTATCCAGTGTCTGCGAGAAATCGATCCAGCTAAAATACGGAACAGGCAGGCTTTGAGGAAGCTTTGAACGCTCGACCTGGCTATCTCCGAGCTCCAGCGCCTGCACTTCAAGCTGGGCGTACTCTGCTTCAACAGCGTCCGGGTCATCGAGCACGATCAACGAGTTTTGCGGCAGAAAATCTGTAAGCGATCCCCGACCCAGTACGCCGCGGTAGACTTCGATATCATCGGAATTCAATATCGACAAATCTATATCCTCAAATTGACTGTTCTGGTCAGATAAAATGTCGCTGGCAGGAATGATGCTGAGCGATGTAATCATGTGCGACGACCGCTGCGTCTCGGGGTCGTAGAGGCGTATGCTTTCCACCTCATCGCCAAAAAGCTCTATCCTGGCAGGCAGTTTGTTCCCCGGCGGATATATATCTATTATGCCTCCGCGCCGACTAAACGTTCCCGGAGTGTCAACCACGCTTGCCACCTCATAGCCAAGCGCTATCCACTGCCGCAAAGCATTTTCCATATCCAGCTTTGCGCCTCTTTTAACCTCATGACCACTGGACACAAAATCGTCGTATGGCATGATCTTGGGCATAATGGCCTGCACCGAGGTAACAATCAAAGGGATAAAGCCTAAACTGTCATGCGCTCTTATCAGTTCTGAAAGAACCGTGAGGCGTTGAGCAATGGTATATGGAGTTGACGACAAACGCTCATATGGCAACGCGTCAAGCTCGGGAAAAAGATACAAAGGCGCATTATCGCCCAGCCACACAGACAGCTCATCAACAAGATGTCGGGCCACATCCGCCCGTGCCGCAACTATCAGTATAGGCCTGCGCAGTTCGCGATACAATCCAGCCAACATATAAGGTCTGGCGGCGTCGGCAAGCACAGCCCTGCTGCGGCCCTCCCCTACCCCGTCTATAAGCTGCTGGAACTCAGGAATATTTTGAGCAAGTTTTAGTAAAGATAACAGGCTCACCGGTAAACACCTCAAGGGCTAGCCGCGCCGACTAGCCCTACCTTAAATCATTATATCACTATAATATTATGTAAACTAACTACTTGTTATTGTAATTGTTCATGGCCACAGTAATGCCCTCAGTCAGTATGTATTTAACAGCCCCGGCAACCCTATTGCACGTCTCTTTAATAACATCCTTCTCTTTTGATGTGAAATTGCTCAGCACATAGTCAGGGGTTTTGGTGTTTTGTTGTACTATTACGGTATTGCCCGATTCATCTATGGTAACCGGTGCGATACCAACCCTGATTCTTGCAAACTCCTGACTACCTATGAGGTTGATTATCGATTTCATGCCGTTGTGTCCACCGGCGCTACCCCTCTCGCGGATGCGTATGGTGCCCAATGCCAAGTCGAGATCGTCATAAATAACTACTAAATCGGACAGTGACGGTCTGAATTTGGCAAAAATCGATTGAACCGCCTGACCGCTTAGATTCATATAGGTCTTGGGCTTGGCCAGTATCACCTGCTGGCCGTTTATCGTCCCTGTGCCCATCTGCGACTTGGCACGGCGCTGGGACAGCCTTATATCGGCCAACTGTGCTAATCTGTCCACGCACTTAAAGCCAACATTGTGCCGGTTATTGCCATAGCCGCGGCCCGGATTGCCCAAACCTACAATAATCTTCATAGTTCTCTAGCTCTCAAAACCGATTTATTTGGAGTATATCTCAATAAACTTGGAAAGCGAACGGTTATACGTTGTTTCAACATCCGCAGGGAAAAGGCATGCCGGCAGTTCCCGCATTTCCCAATGATAGGAAATACACTGGCAGCAGTTTCCCTTTCTGGAGCACGGCTCATAGGTGCAGTTGCACTTGTCTTTGTTGTTCTGGGCTTGACATTCCATTTTACAACCTCAACTATATATTACTTGTATTTTTCAAGAGTTCGCAATAAATCGTCTTCGCTCAATATTTCAACCCCAAGTTGCTGCGCCTTGGCCATTTTAGAGCCAGGGTCAACGCCCGCCACCAGGTAATTCGTCTTTCTGGTCACGGTACTGCTCGTTGCGGCGCCAAGCTCTCTGAGAGCCGCCTCTATATCCTTACGCGGGGAAAACTCCAGCTTTCCGGTAATGACGTACTCCTGGCCAGCGAGGGGAAGATTATCCGGACCGGCAACATCCGCTTCCATCCTGATGCCAGCCTGTCGCAACCTTTCAACAATTCTGATGTTATCCTGCTGCCTAAAAAAGGCGACAATGCTCTGGGCTATCTTCGGGCCGATGAAGTCGATTTCTAAAAGCTCGTCCTCAGAGGCTTGAGCCAGTTTATTCATGCTGCCGAAGCGCTTGGCAAAAATTTCGGCGGTCTCATCACCAACATGGCGGATGCCAAGAGCAAACAATAATCTGGCAAAAGGCCTCTGCTTACTTTTCTCTATGGACCCAATGGCATTGGCCGCGCTTTTTTCGGCCATGCGCTCCAGTTGAGCGACCTGCTCCTCTTTCAGATAGTACAGGTCGGATACATCCTTAACCATCTCCTGCTCTAGCAGTGCTGCGATAAGATACTGCCCCACACCTCTTATATCCATTGCCCCTCTTGAAACAAAGTGCTTTATATGTTCATAAAGCTGCGCCGGACAGGCTGCGCCGGTACACCTGTCCATGGCCTCGCCTTCGGGCCGTATAACTTCTGAGCCGCATACGGGACATATATCCGGTATTTCAAACGTTCTTTCGGCGCCAGTGCGTTTGCTGACAACCGGACCAACAACTTCCGGGATAACATCGCCGGCACGCTGCACGATAACTGTATCTCCTATCCTGATGTCCTTGCGCCGAATGTCGTCTTCGTTATGCAACGCCGCAGATTTTATCACCACACCGCCGACGGATACCGGTTCCAACATAGCGTAAGGATTGAGGCTGCCGGTGCGGCCAACGTTGATGCCTATATCAAGCAATTTTGTGGTTGCCTGCGTCGGCGGAAACTTATAGGCGATGGCCCAGCGGGGCTCACGCCCCACGCTTCCCAAAGCATTCTGCGCATCTATTGAGTTGACCTTGACCACAATACCATCAGCTTCGTACTCAATATCCTCTCTCTGCTCCAGCCAGCGATTGTAATAATCCTGCACCTCGCCGATACTTGATACCAGCGAGCTGTGCGGATTTATCTTGAACCCCAGTGATTTTAAGTACTGCAGTGTTTCCCCGTGAGTAGCGGGTAAATTCCCGCGCCCAAAGTAGATACAGATATCCAAAGGCCGTTTTGCGGTAACCCGGGAGTCAAGCTGGCGTAGCGAACCTGCCGCCGCATTTCTGGGATTGGCAAAAAGAGGTTGCTCTTCGTTTGCCCGGTCGTCGTTCAGCTTCTTGAAACCAGCCTTTGATATATAAACTTCACCTCTTACCTCTAACTTATCAGGAGCATCCTTTGGTAATACCAACGGAATGCTTCTTATAGTTCTTAGGTTCTGGGTAACATCCTCGCCGCGCAGACCGTCGCCACGCGTCGCACCTCTGATAAAGCGCCTGCTCTCATATAAAAGCGATACCGCCAAGCCATCCATTTTATGCTCGCAAACAATCTCAAAATCATCGTGAGCTAGCATGCCGGAAATGCGCTTGTGCCAGGTCTGTAGTTCATCGTGATCAAACACATTACCCAGGCTGAGCATAGGTACTTCATGATCAATCGTATCAAATGCCTCAAGAGGTGCCGCGCCAACACGGTGCGTAGGAGAGTCGGTCGTAATAAGCTCCGGGTGCTGAGTTTCCAGACGCAGCAGTTCCCTCATCAGCAGATCATATTCACCATCACTAATCTCAGGGCTATCCAGCACATAATAACGATTGTTGTGATAATGTAGCTGATCCCGCAGCTGTTCAATACGTTTTTGTATCTGACGAAAGTCTTCCATAACTCAATTGCAGCTAAGTATAGCACAACATATTAGCTCAAAAAAGGTGGGGCTGGCTGGTACTGGCTTAAGTGTGATAGAATGGCACTCAAATGTTAGAGATAATACCTGCCATAGATTTAAGAAATGGCAAATGCGTGCGCCTGTACAAGGGTGATTATGACCGTGAAACAGTTTATTCCGAAGATCCTGTTGCCATGGCAAAACACTGGCAGAGTTTGGGAGCAACCAGACTTCACGTAGTAGACCTAGATGGCGCAAGATCTGGTTTACCTATGAACAGCATCGTGATCAGCGGTATTGTTCAAGCCCTGAACATTCCTGTTGAACTTGGTGGCGGCATACGTGACCTAGATACGGTTGAGCAGATGCTCAACCTCGGCCTACAGCGTGTGATACTGGGCACGGCCGCTGTTGAAAATCCCGGCCTTGTGCATGATGCCTGCGCCAGGTACGGCCAAGGCATCGTTGTGGGAATTGATGCCGCCGACGGGTACGTGAAAACGCGCGGCTGGAAGGAAAAATCTACGGTAACCGCAATAGATCTTGCCAGACAGATGGAAGCGCTCGGCGCCAGGCGATTCATCTATACCGACATTTCTCGGGACGGCACACTTACCGAGCCGAACTTTGAATCGACGGCGCAACTTAATGACAGCATCAATAGCCCGGTCATCGCTTCAGGAGGCGTAGCATCGGTTGAGCATCTCTTGCAGTTAAACCAGCTTGGAGTAGAGGGTGCTATCACCGGTCAGGCATTATACACAGGCAGGCTGGATTTGAAAGATGCCATAGAAAGACTTCGGGCCGGGCCTAAATAGGCAATATCTAACCGAACACCGTTTATATTTGAGGCATTAAGTTTGGATTATGCATGGGTAGCACTTATCGCACTGGGTGTAGGACTGATCGGCGGCTATGCAGGCATCGCCGGAGCGCCTTTTTTAATATTCTTCCTCGTTACATTTCTTGGTTACACGCAATACGAAGCACAGGGCACCGTGCTGGCAATGATGATGGGACCGATGACCATTATGCCCGTCTACTACGGACGGGATATAGTCCGCAGACGAGGAAGAGTGATACTAATTGCCATATTAACTTATATGGCCTTCTCTTTTGCGGGTGCCAATATAGCATACCTGTTCGGCACACAAACACTTAAGATCGTATTTGGGGTAGTGATCGTGTTGGTCGGAGCCATTTACCTCGATTTCTCCTTAAGGCGCTCTAACGGTTCAAGTGCTATTCCGAGTGAAAAGCCTCTGAGTACTGTTTCAATGGCAATTGTTGGATCAATAATGGGATTTGTCGGAGGAATAGTCGGGATAGGTGCCGGCATACTCCTCATCCCTTACCTCACTATGGTCAAGGGCATTGAACAGCGCGAGGCACAGACTATGTCGCTGGCTATACTACTACCTCCGGTGAGTTTAGGGGCAGTACTCAAATATGGGCTTATAGAAAAAAATGTAATCTGGCCTGCAGTAGGAATAATCTTTGCTGCCTTCGTGATTGCGTCTGGTTTTGGGTACAAGCTGAGCATGAAACATAGAAGCATGGTGCTTCGTATTGCTCTTGCTATATTGCTTATTGCTACCGGAATCGTTAACATTGTTATGAGCACTTAAGGCATAAGCGAGGAATTTGAAAATGCTGAAATTCGATGAAAAAGGGTTGATACCCGCCGTAATACAGGACATAAGTAACGACGAAATCCTTATGGTCGGTTATATGAACGCCGAATCATTGCGCCTAACCTCAGAAAACGGAGTGGTGTGGTTCTGGAGCCGCAGCAGGCAGGAACTGTGGAACAAGGGTGCGACATCAGGCAACTATCTTACCGTGCGCGAGATATGGAAGGATTGCGACGAGGATGTGCTCCTAATAAAAGCGGACCCCGCGGGCCCTGTATGCCACACGGGGAATAGAAGCTGTTTCTACAGAAATTTGGATCCCAAAGATATCGAAGAGTAGCAACCCTATTTATTAAGGTTATACCTTTTCCTGAATCGTTCTACTCTGCCGCCGGTATCAATAATTTTTTGCTCGCCTGTGAAAAAGGGGTGGCATTTATTACAGAACTCAACCTTTAGAAGCTCTTTGGTTGAGCCTGTAGTGAAAGTGTTGCCGCAGGCACAAACTACCTTGGCCTCCGCGTATTTGGGGTGTATCTTTTCTTTCATCTTTCTATTCCTTGTATCTAGTCACGCTTGAGTGTATAGTAATACTGCTTGCCAATAAGCTTGTGCTCTATCATGCCACGACCTATCCAGTGCAGCATGACAGAGAAGCAGGCCATTTGATCTAACTTTGTTTTTTTTGATATCTCTTTTATGGTGAAGGCCTTATCGGGCTTGTCTACGAATAGTTTTAAAACATGCTCCGAACTTGCATCGTTCTTGGAATCAAAGTCCTTCTTACTAATCGGCAATCTTATCTCCTTCGTCTCTATCGGAGCCGATAGTATCGATTGTTGTTAGGCATTATAGACGCTTGCCTTCCTCCTGGTTTTACTTGCTGGTTCGAATTTAATTTTGCCATCTATAAGTGCATAAAGGGTATGGTCTCTGCCTACACCCACGTTATTGCCTTGTTTTATACGAGTACCGCGCTGGCGCACAATAATAGTACCAGCCCTTACAACCTGACCATCATATCTTTTCACTCCCAAACGCTTGGCATTACTGTCCCTACCAAGCCGCGAACTTCCTCCACCCTTTTTATGTGCCATTTAAAAGCTCCTATTTACCCGGTATGATTTTATCTATCGATAACCTAGTGTATTGCTGTCTATGCCCGGTTTTTTTACTATAACGTGTTTTAGGCTTGTACTTTAATACAATAACCTTCTTACCCCTGCCCTGCTCCATAACCGTTGCCTTGACTTTTGCGCCCTTTACTGTGGGCTGTCCGGTAACGACTTTGTCGCCGTCGGCAACCATTAATACATTATTCAACTCAACGCTGCTGCCCACGTCCTGCGATAGCAATTCCACATCAACGGTCTGGCCCGCAGTGACCTTATATTGTTTTCCCCCAGTTTCAACTATGGCGTAAATTGTACTCCTCCAAATCTAAAGCGACTAACACTTAATTTTACTAGACCAGCAGTTTCACTGTCAAGCCTGACCGAACTTAAACAAAAGCCGACCCGTATGTTGGCGGGAGCGCGAGGGAGTCGAACCCACCCAAGATAGCGCTAGCTACCTCGCAACAGTTTTGAAGACTGCGGGACCCACCAGGGCCCATCCGCCCCCCCGTTTTACAGACCAGCTACGTACCTTTCCGCATATATCGCCGCCGTCGCCCCGTCACCTGCGGCAACTACAACCTGCCTTGCCGAACATGTACGGATATCTCCAGCAGCAAATACTCCAGCGATATCGGTCTCCAACTTTTCGTTGGTAACTATATAACCTTCTTCATCCAAAGACATTATATCTTTGAGATATTTGGTATATGGATGCACGCCGACAGAAACAAAAATGGCCGCAACTTCCAGAAGCGATTGTGCCTGTGTTTTCACGTTTTTAAGCTTCAGTTTCTCTACTTTGGCATCACCTACGATAGATTCGACAACGGTGTTCCATACGAACTCTATCTTTTTGTTGGCAAAGGCCTGCTCCTGGACTATCTTGCTGGCACGGAGCTGATCGCGCCGGTGTACGACATAAACCTTTGTGGCAAACTTTGTAAGAGATATAGCCTCCACCACAGCCGAATCTCCACCTCCGACTATAGCAACCGCCAGATCTCTGTAAAAGGCACCGTCACAGGTGGCGCAATACGACACGCCACGCCCCACAAGCTCCTCTTCACCGGGTACATCGAGATGGTTATGCTCGGCGCCTCCGGCAATTATCAGCGCCTTCGCCTCATAGATACCATCTGTGGTGCTTACCACCTTTTGATACTTGTCCTTGTTTTCGATACCGGTAACCTCGGCAAACGCCATCTGAAGCCCATACTTGGTTGCCTGCTGCTGCATAAGCATTACCAGATCGAAACCAGTTATCCCCTCTGGAAAACCAGGGTAATTGTCCACACGCTCCGCGTTAACTATCTGCCCGCCCGCAAAAGCCTTCTCTAAAAGCAGCGTCCTGAGGCGCGCCCTGGCACAATAAAGCCCTGCGGTAAGCCCGGCCGGTCCGCCACCGATAATAATCACGTCATAAGATTGGTCCATGCTTTACCCCACAAATGTAATTGTAACACCAAAGATAGGTAAAAAAAAGAAACCGAATCGGTTCTGTTTCAGATTTATAGCTATTTTCAAATGAAGAATTTTTAAGCCAAAGCCGCATCGAGGCGTTTTTTTAGTTCTGCCTTGGGCTTAGCCCCGTTTATCTGACTGAACGGCTTGCCTTCTTTGAAGATCAGCATGGTGGGCAGCGACTGAACGCTGTACCTGATTGCTACGTTCTGGTTTTCATCAATATTGACTTTAGCAAAAGTGACCCTGCCGCTATACTCCTGTGCCAGTTCATCGATTAGGGGATCAACCGCCTTGCATGGGCCACACCACGGTGCCGAAAAATCAACCAGTACCAGATTTTTATTGGCTAACACAACATCATCAAAGCTCTGATCAGTTACTGATATCGGCTGACTCAAGTCCCTCTCCCTGCTTGCCTTCATCGCTGCTATTATCATTCGTCAGCTTGTGCGTGCCAAAGTGAAATCCGCCCTGGCTCCTTGCATGGCTGCTGTCACTGACGGCCTGAAGCACGTTTTTGGCTACCATTTGCTTGGCAACCTGCACAGCGTTTTTAATCGCCTTGGAATCGCTGCGGCCGTGAGCAATTACCACGTTACCTTTAACTCCAAGAAGGAAGGCACCACCATATTCCGAGTAGTCAAGTTGTTGAACGACATCCCGTATCGATGGCTTAAGGAAGCGGAATGCCAGACGGGTGTACCAGTTGCGCTGGGCCGACTGCTTAAGCGACCTTAA
>DAOUZV010000079.1 GCA_030665485.1 Chloroflexota bacterium
AACCTTGGTTTGCTCTGCCTTGTTACGTATAAGTCCCATTAACGCATTTTCAATTTGCGACGATTGACATGATTGCAGTTTGCCCAGTTCGGCAAGTATGGCGAATTTGCCCAGAGCAGCCGCCGTTGCTGCACGAGTTTGATCATCGTAAGCTTTGTCGATTAACTCCATCAAGGGATTAATAAATGACCTGTCCTCGCAATCTCTTAGTCCTTCAATGGCATAAAGGCGTGTCTCAGAATCGCTGTCTTTCAGGATAATGCGGAATGCCTCGTCAAACTCAAGATGATAGTTGCTCTGGGTGATTTCTACAAGTTGAGATGCTATTTGGCGCCGCCGATCTACATGTATATCCTCCCAGGCGTTTTTGAAGAGTATGCTTTCTTCGGCAGATAGGCCGGAAAGGCTGGCCAGTTTTGATGAGGAAAGTGGTTTTTCGTTGTCTTTTAAATCGTCAAGATAGTTCTCAATCGGCAGCAAAATCAGTTCTCCAAAACTTATAACGCTAGCTTTGTGTTGTAACAGGTAATGATGGGCAGTAAACGGATGGGGTTTGCAGTGCTCCTCCCACCCACTCCGACGTATTCCCAATAATCACGCCCTCTTTGAGTGTGCTGTATATGTTGCCCGATACCATAGTGTTTTTTACTCTGCCCACAATGGTGCCGTTTTCTACTTTGTATCCCAGTAAGACGTTTCCGCCGAACTCACCGCCGATGGTGTTGCCCTGGCCCGCTCCCATTAGTATTTCTATGACAAGGCCCTGTTTCATGTCGGCAATGACGTCTTCGATCGACGTGGTTCCCTCAGCGACGACAAGCGTGCTGGGCGATGGCGATGGCAGTCCTCCGCCCCGGTTGGCGCTGCCCGTGCTTTGGGCCTTTGCCATACCCGCCGTTTGCAGGTCGTATAAAAAGTTGGCAACGTTGCCATGTTCGATAAGCGGTGTCCTGCGGCTGGGGATTCCCTCGTCGTCGCAGATGCGGCAGCCGGGCCTGTAATTGATAGTCGCATCATCGTAAATAGAAAGCTCTTCGGTATACATCGATTTCCCCAGCTTGCCCACAAGGGGAGATGAGCCCTGCACGATGTTTTTGCCGTTGTAGGCGATTACCAGCGGCGAGATGAGCGCGATGGCCACTCCTCTTGGTGTAAATACCACGGGCAGCTGCCCCTGTATGGGAGATGCGGTTTCCTTGGCACGCTCAAGTTGCTCTATAGTCGTATTTGTTATTTTGCTGACATCGCTTAAGGGGCGACACGAGCTTTCGTGCTCTCCCACAAACAGCATATCTGTGCCGCGCGTCAGCAATCCCTCAACACCCAGACTGAATGACGTTTTGTTATAACTGGCCTCGCCGCCGTTGGAGTTGAGCAATGTTACCGAGATGGCGTTTTTAGTTACTCCAGCCTCGCAGATTACCTCTGCGTTATGATCGCGCACGGCGGCTATCATGGTATTACCCAAATCAACCATTTGCTCGATCGACACTTGATTGACGTTATCGTCGTATACCTCAACATTGGGGTAGCTTTGTAGCGAAGGAAGCTCAAACTCGGCTACAGCACCGAACTTGGCGACGTCTAGCGCCATTTGCAGTATTTCATCCGCATTATCGATCTTGTTGGTGGAAGAATAGCCTATGCGGCCATCTTTTACGATGCGCAGCGACAGGTATCTGCCCTGGCGTGTTTCCACCGACTTTAGGCGGTTGGCCTCAAACGAGGCATCGGTGTTCTGGCTGGTTACCCAGAACACTTCGGCCTGCTGGCAGACCCTTTTTGCTTTATTTAGCAGTGACTCTATCATTTCCATCGCCCTTTGTTATATACGTGTAATCAACTGCCGCCAACGAGGCAATCACCTATTTTTATGTGCGGGCTGCCGTTGGAAACTGGCAGCGGGCTTTGGCCGCCCTTGCCGCAGCCGCCGCCCTGGTTCATATCCAGGTCGTTGCCTATAGCATCTATATTCTCAAGAGTCGTAAAAACATTTCCACTTAAAACTACAGGCCGGAGCAGTTCGGCGATTTTGCCGTTGCGGATCATATACGCTTCGCCTGCGGAGAAGGTGAACATCTCCATGCTGGTCATGCCGCCGTACCAGTTTTTGGCATAAACGCCCTCTTTGATACCGCTTATCATCTCTTCGAAAGTGGTCGCCCCTGGTTCGATATACGTGTTGCTCATGCGGACGATGGGCTGGTGGCTGTAGTTTATGGCCCGGGCATTGCCGGTGGGACGTTCGCTCATCTTGGCTGCCGTCTCACGCGAATGCAGCCTGCCAACCAGCACACCCTCTTTTATAAGATACGTCTTGGTGGAGGGGATACCCTCGTCATCGTATTTATAGCTGCCCCTGTATCCGGGTACCGCGCCGCCGTCCACTATGTTTAACAGCGGTTTGCCGAACTTTCTGCCCAGCACCATAATATCGCGCATACGGTCGTTTTCATAAACGAAGTCCGATTCGGAGAGGTGGCCGAAGGCCTCGTGGGTAAATACCCCGGCCAGTATCGGATCCAGTACTACGATGTACTGACCGCCTTTGACCTTTGGGGCCGATAGCATCTGCACGGCGCGCTCGGCACAGTCCTTGACCTGCTGATGTATGCCCTCTACAGCGCCGAAATCGCCCTTGCTGCCGATACTGATTCCGCTTTGCTGAACGTCGCTTCCGTCGCGGGCCATGGCGGTGATTCTGGCGGTGACATCCACCCTGCTTTGCTCGATGTAACTGCCCTCGGAGTTGGCGAAAACGACCTTTTTAAAGCTGTCGCCGTAACCGACGGTGGATGTCTGTATGTTTGGGGTTGACCAGATGACATCGATATATTCATCGAGGAGGCTTTTTTTGTCCTCAAGACTGACGGCCAGAGGGTCTTTTCTCAGATCAAGTGGAACTATGTCTACTATGGGGTCGGATCGAGCTATCACGCTCTTTTCGTTGCCGACAAGTTTTGCCTGCTTTACCGCCAGTTCCACTTTTACCCTCAGCTCATCGGGATCGTTGAAGCTGATGAAGCCCCATCCGCCGTTTACCAGCGCGCGCACATTGCCGCCGCTGCCGGTGGACTGACCTATGTCTTCCAGGTCCCGCCCCCGGTATTGAATACGGCTGCTCTTGCTATCCTCGAGGCGGATCTCAACGTAGTCGGCGTTGTGCCCTTTCAGGGCATCGGCTATCAGTTCGCGCAAGGCATTTTCTCCAAATGATACTGGTGCCCCCAAGGGGACTCGAACCCCTGTCTGCGGCTTGAAGGGCCGCCGTCCTAGGCCTCTAGACGATGGGGGCTAAAACAAAACCCGCGGCAGTTAAAATATAACATATATTACGATGCATTGCCTAGGGATATACGGCCAGATAATCCAGCCCCGTTGTTTCAGGTATGCCCAGCATCAGGTTCATGTTCTGGACGGCCTGTCCTGCGGCCCCCTTGACTAGATTGTCGATACAACTGATTACTATCAATCGGTTGGTTCTAAGATCGACACTGGGATATATGAGGCAGGTATTGTTTCCCCAAGTCTGCTTGGTCTGCGGCGGGGTATTGACTACCCTGACGAATGGCTCGCCGTTGTAAAAATCATCATATAGCTTGCGAACCTGCTCTTTGCTCACACCTTTTTTCAGCTTGGCGTAGCATGAGCTTAATATGCCTCTGGTCATAGGTATAAGATGTGGCAGGAATAGAACAGATGGTGCCGCCAGCTCCTGCATTATTTCGGGCATATGCCTGTGACCATCCAGCGCATACGCCGAGGCGTTCTCGTTTATCTCGGAGTAGTGCACGGTCAGACTCAGCGTACGCCCCGCGCCGGAAACGCCCGATTTGCTGTCGACGATGATATCCGACTCGATCAGGTTATTCTGCGTAGCGGGCGCAAGCGCCAGAATGGCGCTGGTGGGATAGCAGCCTGGATTGGCTATTATGCTCGACTTGGCGATTTCTTCACGATGTAGCTCGGGCAGACCGTACGCCGCTTTGTCCAGCAACTCTGGTGCCGGGTGCTTCACACCGTACCACTCCTCGTAGACCGCTGCGTCCTTCAGCCTGAAGTCGGCGCTGATGTCAACCACTTTCACGCCCTTTTTGATCAGTGGCAGCAGTGCCTCGGCGCTGGAACCATGCGGAAGGGCGGAAAAGGCTACATCTACATCGGCAATTTCGGACTCGATTGCCAAGTCGATATCCGCCAGATGCGGAAACACATCGGCCAGTTTCTGTCCAATTAGACTTCTGCCGGTTACCGAGACAAGATCAACCTGCGGATGCTGGTGCAACAGTCTGGCCAGCTCCACGCCGGCGTATCCGGTTACGTTGATAATACCTGCTTTGGTCATTACTTCACCCCCGAGCTAAACTTTCTAGCGGACCGGTTTCTTATTGCTGTCCATTGTATACGAACTGGCGGTAGTTTTGCCACTGCCTATTTTACTTGATGGACAGGTACTTGTAAAAACGCATATCTGGCACTTGGGGTTTTGAGCGTGGCACACGCGGCGTCCGTGCTCAATCATATTTATGTGAAATGAGTATATTTCCTGCGGCGGCACTATTGGTTCGAGTATCCGGTGTGCCTTATCCGCAGATGTTTTTTCATCAATCAGCCTTAAGCGTTTGGCCACGCGGTGTATATGCGTATCCACGGGAAGCGCTGGCAGGCCTAAAGAGAAGAGCAGAACGCAGCCCGCTGTTTTGGGGCCGACGCCGGGCAGTTGTTCCAACCACAATTTGGCTTCATTCATGGGCAGTTCTGTCAAAAAGGACAGGTCCAGTGAGCCGCGGCGTTGCATAACCATCTGGAGTATGACTTTGATTCTGGGCGCTTTTACGTTAGCGAGGCCTGCTGTCCAGATGGACTGCGCTATGTCATCGGGGTCTGCGTTCGCAACCTCTTCCCATGTCTTAAAATCGCTGACGAGCTTGTCAAAGGCACGGCGCGAGTTTACATCGGACGTATGTTGCGACAGCATGGTCAGTATCAGCTCAGAGACGGGGTCGCGGTGTTCACTCCAGACGCGTTTACCGTACTCATTTTCAAGGCTTTTGATGATTTCGTCGATGTTCATTCGTTCAAATGACAGGTATCGTTTATCAGCGATACGATGTAGTTGCCGTCTTTTACCTTTATGATATTGATGGCGCATGTATCCTGCGCGATTTTCCAGAAGTGTGAGTCGTCCAAACCAAGCAAAACGCAAAGCAGCACTTTAAGCACCACTACGTGTGATACCAGTACTATTGTTTCATCGGCATGCTTAGCTGTCAGTTCATCGAGTGCGCTTGTCACTCTGTCTCTGACGTGTGTCAGACCTTCGCCCTGGGGGAAGGTGACTTTGTGTGGTGCATTCAGCCATGCATCGAGCAGGGTGCCGTCCTGGTCCCTGGCTTCTTGCGGAGTGAGCCCCTGCCATTTACCGAAGTATATATCCAGCAGGCCGTTGTGCGGCTGAACGGTCAGGCCGAATTTATCAGCTATGGCTTGTGCCGTTGCCAACGCCCGTTTTAGTGGGCTGCTGTAGATGGCTGTTACGGAGAATCGAGACAGCCTATTAGCGGTGGCTTGTGCCTGAACCAGACCAGTTTCGTCGAGTTCTATATCAGCTCTGCCACGGAAGCGTGGTTCCCTGTTCCACGCGGTCTGGCCATGTCTTACCAGAATAAGTTGTGTCAATTTACCGCTTCCTCATAAATTAGCTTATTCTAGCATATGCCAAATGTTTGTAGTAGTAGAAATTGGTGCCACAAATCGAACGTATCCTTGACCTGTGCCAGTCTGAGGTCTATAATTAACGTTACGACGCGGGATAGAGCAGTGGAAGCTCGTCGGGCTCAT
>DAOUZV010000131.1 GCA_030665485.1 Chloroflexota bacterium
TCCACCGGCAACACCAGCGCATCTGCGGCGGCATACGGCGCATACTGGGGGCTGCTCACCTGTGTTATCGTGCCCCACGGCAATATAGCCATGGGCAAACTGGCACAGGCAGTGGTCTATGGCGCCGAGGTAATAGCCATAGACGGAAACTTCGACCAAGCGCTACAGTTGGTCAGGCAAATGAGTGAAAAACACCCGATAACTATGGTCAACTCCATCAACCCAAACCGGATAGAAGGTCAAAAAACAGGCGCCTTCGAGATAGTGGATGCCCTTGGCGATGCACCAGACTATCACTTCATACCCGTGGGCAACGCCGGCAACATCACCTCCTATTGGAAGGGATATGTGGAATATAACAACGCTGGTAAAGCCAGCAAACGACCTGTGATGATGGGATTTCAGGCCGCTGGAGCAGCACCCATAGTTGAAGGACATATCGTGGAGAAGCCGGAGACGATAGCAACGGCGATCCGCATCGGCAATCCCGCCAGATGGAAACAAGCAACAGATGCCAGAGACGAGTCCGGCGGTGTAATCGATAGTGTAACAGACGAAGAAATTATCAACGCATACAAACTGCTTGCCACCAAGGAGGGCATCTTCGGGGAACCGGCCTCGGCATCTTCCCTGGCAGGATTGATTAAGAGCGCACGCAGCGGGCTCAACCTGGCAGGCAAAACAGCGGTATGCATTATAACCGGCAACGGGCTCAAGGATCCCGACACCGCACTTAGAGCCGCCAAGCCCCCAATAGAGCTTCCCGCCGAGCTTGGTGCTATTGAACAAGCCTTAAATCTGGGTTAAACTGCACTAAAGCTTTTTAGGATATCCCAATGCTTACCCATTATGCAAAAATTATCGTTAACCCCATGGCCTCCGGCGGCGTAACCCGCATTAAGTGGCCACACATAAAACGTCTTCTGGACAAGACAGGATTTAAATACGATCACGAGTTCACCGAAGGCCCACGCCATGCAACGGAGTTGGCCAGAGATGCGGCGAGCCAAGGATACAGGCAGGTGATAGCGGTGGGCGGCGACGGTACGATACATGAGGTGGTAAACGGGCTAGTGGATATATCGGGCAAAAGCGAGGCTGTGCTTGGAATCATAAGCACGGGCACGGGCAACGACTTCGCCCGGTCCATCGGTGCACACGGAGCGTACCGCAAAACGATAAGCCGACTAACAAGGACAACGGAGAAAGCGGTAGATGTGGGAGTTGTCGATTACGGATATGGCAAAGGCAACAAAAAACAGCGCATATTCATCAACACGGCGGGTGTCGGATTGGACGCGGCGGTGTTGAAGGCAACTAAAAAGTGCTTTAGGATAATCAGCACCATCCCCTACTGGATCAGCGGGGTATACACATTTGCAAGGTATCAGCCCAAACATATGACTATAAGTATCGATGGTCAAACGGAAAACAGAAAAGCGCTGGGAGTGATCATCAACAATGGGTACAGCTTTGCCGGGGGCATGCGCATAGCGCCGGGTGCCGACATAGCAGACGGGCTGTTCGACACCGTCGTGCTCGGCGATATAAGCAAACTGCAGTTCATACGGGGGCTGTCGATGGTTTATAAGGGAACATTAGGCAACCACTCTGAAGTAGACACATATAAAGCAAAAAACGTAGAGATAGATTCAAAAGAGCAATTGTATCTGCAGGCGGACGGTGAGCTTTTGGGGCAGGCGCCCGCCACTTTTCGGGTGCTGCCCCGAGCTCTGCGCGTCGCAGTTTACAGCGCATCATAAGTTTTTTAAGGAGCAAAACATGACAATTGCTGAGAAAATACTGGCAGCACATTCGGGAAAGGACGCGGTCAGCCCTGGCGAATTCATATCCGCCAAGGTGGACGTTGTCCTGTCAAACGATATCACCGCGCCCATAGCCATCAGGGAGTTTAAGCGCATCGGGGTGAAAAATGTCTTCGACCCCAAAAAGGTGATTATGTTATCGGATCACTTTGTGCCCAACAAGGACATTCACTCTGCCGAGCAGGCCAAGATACTGAGGGAGTTTGCCCGCGAACAGGGCATCGTCTATTTCGAGGTTGGCCAGATGGGCATAGAGCACGTGCTTCTTCCCGAACAGGGGCTGGTAGTGCCCGGAGATGTCATAATCGGAGCCGATTCGCATACGTGCACCTACGGCGCCGTGGGGGCCTTTGCCACCGGTATGGGTTCGACAGACATTGCCTCGGCCATGGCCACGGGCGAGATATGGATGAAGGTTCCGCCAACGATCAAATTCGTCTTCCACGGCAAGGCGCAAAAGTGGGTCTCAGGGAAAGACTTTATTCTTCACACCATAGGCGACATAGGCGTGGACGGCGCACTGTACTCCGCCATGGAGTTTACCGGCCCGTCGATAGATAAGCTTTCCATGGACGGCCGCTTTACCATGGCCAACATGGCCGTAGAGGCCGGCGCTAAGGCGGGGTTGTTCAGGGTGGATAAGAAAACAGAGGCCTATCTGCAAAACCGCGCCAAGCGCCCGTACACCGTTTATGAGGCAGACAAAGATGCCGAGTACGCGCAGGTGATAGAATACGACGCCGCCAGCATAGAACCGCAGGTGGCATTCCCTCACCTGCCGTCAAACACTAAACCGATCAGCCAGGTGGGCAACGTCAAAATCGATCAGTCGATAATTGGCAGCTGCACCAACGGCCGCATAGAAGACCTCAAAATCGCCGCCGATATACTGCAGTGGCAGCGGGTCAACGAAAATGTGCGCTGCATTATTATACCGGGCACGCAGGAGGTTTACCTGGAGGCCATGCGCCGCGGCTACATCGAGATTTTCATCAGGGCAGGTGCCGCAGTGAGCACGCCGACCTGTGGGCCATGCCTTGGCGGACACATGGGAGTTCTGGCAGAGGGGGAAAGGAGCATATCCACCACCAACCGCAACTTCGTGGGACGCATGGGAAGCACCAAGTCCGAGGTTTACCTCAGCAATCCGGCTATCGCCGCTGCCAGCGCCATTTTGGGCAGGATAGCCAGCCCTGACGAAATAAAAAATTAAACACTTGTTTAAGGAGGATAAAAGCCTTGAAACTAAAAGGTAAAGTGTTCAAATACGGAGCAAACGTTGACACCGACGTAATTATCCCAGCCCGCTACCTCAATGTATCCGAACCGGAGGAGCTGGCGAATCACTGTATGGAGGATATTGACGCGGAGTTCATATCCAAAGTTCAGCCCGGTGATATAATCATGGGAACCACCAATTTCGGATGCGGTTCTTCTCGTGAACACGCCCCGCTGGCCATAAAAACGGCCGGCGTCAGTTGTGTGATTGCCAAAAGCTTTGCCCGCATCTTCATGAGAAATTCAATTAATATCGGTCTACCGCTGCTTGAGTGTGAAGAGGCTGTTGAAAAAACCGTTGCCGGAGATATTCTGGAGGTTGAACTGGCCAGCGGTGAGATAGTGAACAGCACCAAAAATCTCGTATTTCACGCTAAACCATATCCTGTGTTCATGCTTGAACTAGTCTCGGCGGGCGGGCTCGTTGAATATACAAAACGGAAAATAGCAAACGAGGGGAAATAGGATGAAGTTCAATATCGTAGTACTTCTCGGAGACGGCATCGGACCCGAGGTTGCTGGCGAGGCGGTCAATGTTTTAAAGAGTGTTGGCGTCAAGTACGATCACCAGTTCAAACTAAATTACGGCGATATCGGCGGCATTTCAATTTATAATCACGGTGAAGCGTTAACAAAAGAGGTTCTAAAAAAATGCAAAAGGAGCGACGCCATTTTGCTGGGTGCTGTCGGCGGACCGAAGTGGGATGACCCCAACACAAAGACACGCCCTGAGGACGGTCTTTTGGCGCTGCGCAAGGGTTTGGGCCTTTTTGCCAATTTGCGCCC
>DAOUZV010000103.1 GCA_030665485.1 Chloroflexota bacterium
GCAGATAGTATATTTGCTTCAGCAGGCATATTCTCTCCAAGCTATTAACAACCAGAAAACCGCAGCCAACTACCCCGAGCGTTTAAGTTATGTATACTCATTCGAGTGCCTGTAGCCCAACGATAATCTATGCACTTGCAAACGTTTGCAATAGAATAGTACCATATAAACCAACCTATTGCAATGATTTGCAACAGCGCATTTTTGCAAATAGATATCCGATCGCATTTTCTAAGTGAAGCTAAGCGAGCTCAGCACACAAAATATTGCTATACCTGTTTATCTTTTGTTATACTTGCGGGACAAAGAAAAAAGGCAGTATTTATGGATTGTCCGGTATGTAAGGGCCCAATGGTAATAGTAGAGCGCTCCGGCATCGAGGTGGACTACAGTCCTGACTGCAAAGGCGTTTGGTTCGATTCCGGCGAACTGGAGTTGTTACTGGAATCTATGGAGCTGGATGAAACCGGTTTCACTACCGATGAGTTAATGGCTCTTGATGAAGCAAGGACCAATGAGAAGAAACGGCGCTGTCCCATATGCAGAACGAAGATGAAAAAGTTGATCATCGGCAAAACGCCGGAAGTTCTTATCGACGCCTGCCACAAGGGTCACGGCCTCTGGTTCGACGGCGGTGAGCTGGGACAGGTAATACGGCAGCTTTTAGATACCGAGCCCGCTTCGGGCGGCAAACAGAATAGAGTTATATCGTTTTTGGGAGAGGTTTTCAAAGCGAGCGATTGATACAAAACTAACCTTTGGAGGTGTAAAATGGCTTGGTATTTCTATTTAATCATCGTCCTTGCAGTGGTTCTGGTGCTGTTTCTGCTGTTTACCTACAACGGCTTGATAAGAGTACGCAACCAGATGAAAAACGCCTGGGCGCAAATAGACGTGCAGCTAAAACGCAGGCACGACCTCATACCCAACCTAGTGGAAACGGCCAAGGGCTACATGACGCACGAGCGCGAAACGTTCGAATCGATCACCAAGGCCCGCAACCTCGCTCAGAAGGCGGTAGGCACCGGCGTCGGCGCCCAGTCCAAGGCCGAGGGCGAACTATCAAGCGTTCTGTCCAAACTGCTGATGGTCGTTGAAAACTATCCTGACTTAAAGGCCAATACCAACTTCCTAGCGCTTCAGGAAGAGCTGTCCTCCACCGAGAACAAGATAGGCTTTTCGCGGCAGTTTTATAACGACTCGGTGATGGGCTATAACAACAAAATCCAAATGTTTCCCTCAAACGTAATTGCCGGCATGTTCGGATTCAAAACCGGCGAATTCTTCGAGATCGAAGTGGCGGCTGAAAGGGCAGTGCCCAAGGTCAGCTTCTAACTGGATAGATAAGATCGATTATGTGGGATCAGATTAGATCCAATAAAATTAGATCGGCTATACTCGTAATGGCCATGGGCGGGATACTCGTGCTCATCGGCTATCTAATCGGTGTCGCCTTCTTTAGCAACGCCTACGCCGGTCTAATTCTCGCGCTCGTCATATGGTTCATCATGAACCTCGTGGCCTATTTTGCGGGTGACAGCATCCTGCTGGGCATATCCAAGGCAAAGAAAATCACCCACGATGACCACCCGCGGCTGTTCAACGTAGTCGAGGAGATGAAAATAGCCTCTGGATTAGAATATATGCCCAGCGTCTATATAATCGACACGCCGGCGATGAACGCCTTTGCCACCGGGCGCAACCCCAAAAACGCCTCAGTTGCCATAACGGCGGGGCTGTTGCAGAAACTCAACCGCGACGAGCTTCAGGGCGTCATTGCCCACGAAATGGCTCATATTAAGAACCGCGACGTGCTGCTGATGTCGCTGTGCAGCGTGCTGCTGGGAACCATAGTAATACTGGCGTGGTACGCCTCAAGAATCATGATATACGGCGCCATACTTGGTGGCGGCCGCAGCAGGAGAAGCGGAGGTGGCGGTGGGCAGGGACAGATCATCATCTTCATAGTAGCTATCGCGCTTATGATAATCGCGCCCATCCTGGCTTATCTCATCTACTTCGCCATATCCAGAAAACGGGAGTATCTGGCCGATGCCTCGGCGGCGCAATACACGCGCTACCCAGAGGGGCTGGCGTCGGCTCTTGAAAAGCTGTCCCAATCAACACACAAGCTGGAAACGGCCAATAACGCCACCGCATCTATGTTTATAATCAATCCGCTTAAGCGTAGCGAAAGGGCGGCTGCAGATCTTTCCAGTACACACCCGCCCATCTCGGAACGGATACGCATCCTGCGCAGCATGGCCGGCGGAGCGTCATTTTACGATTACAACACGGCGTACAGCGCCGTTCATAGCGGCAAAAGCGTAATGGGCGCCGCATCACTAACAGGTGCAGCTCCGGTGTCCATCAGGGGAGCAAGCGCCGCCGCCGTTGCCGCTGAACCTGAGCCCACCAGAATTGAGCGTGCCCGTGAAACCTCGAATGTACTCTGGAAGTACAGCAAACATAAGCTGGTCAACTGCCAGTGTGGCACCAAGTTGCGCGTTCCGCCCAACTACAGGCACAGCAACATAAAATGTCCCCACTGCGGCAGGATAAACACCATACCCCACAGTTAATTCATTCGAATCGTGATGGAGAGCAAAATGGCAGATAAAAAACTACCCTTTACCAAAAACCAAATGTTGCAGATAATCAAGAGCTACCCCACGCCTTTTCATATCTACGATGAAAAAGCGATTATAAACAACGCTAGACGACTAAAAAACGCCTTCAAGGATATCGTCGGCTTCAAAGAGTACTTCGCGATCAAAGCGCTGCCCAATCCCTACATCGTAAAAATCTTACGAAACGAAGGCTTCGGAGCGGACTGTAGCTCCCTGCCTGAGCTGCTGCTTGCCGAAAAAGTAGGTATTTCCGGCGAAGATACAATGTTTTCGTCAAACGACACACCTGCCGAGGAACTTATAAAGGCAAAGCAGCTCGGTGCTATAATCAACCTCGACGATATCAGCCTTATCCCGTTCCTATAAAAAACCGCCGGTATCCCTGAGCTTGTCTGTCTCAGATACAACCCCGGCAGCCAGAGACTGGGCAACGCCATAATCGGCCACCCCGAAGAGGCCAAGTTCGGCCTTACCAGAGAGCAACTGTTTGAGGCATATGAAATTCTAAAGAACAAAGGCGTAAAGCGATTCGGGCTGCACGCTATGGTAGTCAGCAACGAACTCGATCACAAATACATCGTTCAAACGGCCGAGATGCTCTTCGATCTGATAGTCGAACTGAACAAGGCGCTTAGCATACAGTTCGAATTCATCAACATAGGTGGTGGTATCGGTATACCCTACGGGCCGGAACAGAGGCCTGTTCCAATTGAAAGAATCGCTGATGGCATTAAGAAAGCGTACGGTGCGAAAATAGTCGCCAATAAACTTGATCCACTGAAGCTGTTCATGGAATGCGGCAGGCTTATCACCGGCCCCTACGGCTATCTGGTGACCACCGTCAGACACATGAAGCATACGTATAAAGACTACGTCGGCCTGGATGCGTGCGCCGCTAACCTGATGAGGCCCGGCATCTACGGCGCCTACCACCATATGACAGTCCTTGGCAAAGAAAATATGCCTTCAACATATAAATACGACGTGACCGGAAGCCTGTGTGAGAACAACGATAAATTTGCTATTGATCGAATGCTCCCGCAGATACAAGAGGGAGACATACTGGTCATACACGATACCGGCGCTCATGGGCACGCTATGGGCTTTAACTACAACGGCAAGCTGAGGTCGGCGGAACTGCTGCTGCGTAGAGACGGCTCAGTTACGCAGATAAGGCGCGCCGAGACGCCCGATGATTACTTTGCCACGCTTGATTTCGATGTACTGAAGAGCTTCAAATGACCTCTTTACATCTGAGTAGCTGAGATAGACGATCAATCTTCACAGAAAGAGGCAGATTTGAGGTTATCTGAGTCAGAGCTGGACCTACACCGTATGACTGTTGACGAGGCCCTTTACGAGCTTGAGCGATTCTTAAATAAATCGGTTGGCAATGCACTTTATACCGTATGGATAATCCACGGTAAGGGCGAGGGGATACTCAGAGCAGAGGTCAACCGTGACCTCAAAGGTCATCTACTGGTAAAATCATATGGACTGGCCGATTATTATCACGGCGGAGACGGTGTTACCAGAGTAGACCTTGACTGGTAATTTACCCCGGCTTCGTATCCTGTTTCATCGATAAAGCTATTCTTCTACGAACCTTGTCGACCTCCAAAACCGTAACCATTACTTTCTGGTGAACGCTGACTATCTCGTTGGGGTCCTTTACGAAGCGGTTTGCCAGCTGACTGATGTGTACCAGCCCATCCTGATGCACTCCTATATCCACAAACGCCCCGAAGTTGGTCACGTTGGTTACGATGCCCGACAATCTCATACCAGCTTCCAGCTTATCCATGGAGTCGATCCCTTCGGCAAACGCAAACGTCTCAAACTGCTTACGCGGATCTCGACCAGGCTTGGCCAGCTCCGCCTTTATATCGAGCAAAGTAGGTAGACCGATCGTACCGTCAACGTAATCAGCCGGTTTTATCTTTTTACGCAGCTCGTCGCTGCCCATCAGACCGTTAACTGTACAACCAAGGTCTTTGGCCATACTATCGACCACTTTGTAGCTTTCCGGGTGCACCGCGCTGG
>DAOUZV010000122.1 GCA_030665485.1 Chloroflexota bacterium
CGAAACACAGCCGCAGTGAGTGAACGAATCCGGAAAGAACTCCAAGGAACAGATTGATGAGATGAGCGGCAAAGAGAATAACTACAAGAACAATGGTGCCCAGTATCTCCCCCGCCGGACCGGGTATGAAGCCGCCTTCTCCACCTACCATATCGCCCATTATCCTGGCAACGCTGTTGAAAGCGGCCGCCAGCTGGTAACCGGCCATACCCACGCCGGCCAGCCTGGCATAGCTCATAACATCACCGAGCAAACCGGTAAGATCAAACAGCCAGAAGATGCTGCCCAGTCCACCCTGTTTCATAATAGCGCCGACTATGATCAGAATAATGCCAATTATCATCATATAGGTAAATATCTGATATATAACGCTGCCCGCCGGTATGAACGGAATATGAAGCCCCAGAATCGAGGTCAGGATTACAGGTATGCCGAACTCAAAAACGAACATGCCGACTTTGGATATTATCTCTCCCTTGTCACGCTGCTTTATACCCTTATATAGTGAAATGGCAAAGGCGATGTTTATGTGTACCAACCCCACATATAGCGAGAATATAAGGAACTTCAGCGGGTTGCCCATCCACTCCTGAACGCCGTCGATCAACGCCCACGAGCCCTCTGCACCCCATCCCAGAGGAACATCATAAATGTTGCCCAGGTAACTGCCGGAGAGAGCACCGATGATCATACCTACGATGCCGCTTGTGTATAACACGCGCTTGAATAGCTGGAAACCGTCTGTGGTGGGGTCATCAACCAGCTTGTGCAGCAGGAATTTAACACAAATGATAAGAAGAATTCCATATATAACGTCGGCAAACATCACGCCGAAGAAAAAGGCAAAGAAATATGCCACTATGGGCGTAGGATCCCATCCTCCATACTTGGGTACGGAAAATAGGTTTACTATTACTTCAAAGGGCTTGATGCCACGAACATTCTTCAGCTTGCTGGGAGGCTCCTCCGATTTCAGTGGCTTTCTGGTCTCCACGTAGACGTGCTGTATACCCTCTTCTACTTTGGAAACAGCATCTTTGGACTCGTTCTCGGGAACCCATCCTTCTACTATAGTCACATACTTGGTCTGATAAGCCGCTTCCAGAACTCCCAGCCGCTCATCTTCCGCCATCAACACCGTCTTCAGTAACACCAGCGACGGCAGGTTTTCCTTGACGTTATCCTGCAGTTCAGTGGTAAGTTCGGCAAGCTCAGCCTCAAGTTGTGGCATCTTCTCATCCAAACTGGCCACGTAAGATGCAAGAGCTCCATCCTCTTCAGGAATAGCCAGAGCCATACCACCAAGAACGTCCGCTACCGAATCCACCTTTTTCTTTGATTCGACTTTTGCCACAGTGTAGACAACAGCCTCTTCACCCAAAGGAACAACCGTTGCAGCAAAGATGTAATCAGCAGCCTGTTTAGCGAACGATTCTGCGGAACCGGAGGCAAAAACGTATACATTGGAATACAAATAACTGCCGGAGTAATTGAGGTCACTCAACGACATATCCAACTGCGATACAAGCGGTACAAGATACCGTTGCGTTTCGGCAAGATCCTTTAGTTCTTCCCGCAGTTTGATTGTCTTTTCGTATATGCGTTCAAGCTTGCTGTAGACAAGCTCTATCTCGCTATGAGTCTCTTCTATCGGCCTTTCGTAGACATCCTGCACATCCCCGGCCAGCTCAACAGACTCGGTTCCTTCGATATAAGCAAGCAGACCATCCACGCGCCTTAAGGATTCACGAACCTTCTCCCTGTCGGCCTCAACCCCAGCTATGTCATCAGAGGTAAGATCAGAGCTCTGCTCGATATCAAGGGCACCCAGCTCATGTAGATATTTTAGCGCGCTTTCGGCCTCGTCTCGCACAGTAACCAGCCGCATCTTGAGCATTGCTTCTGATTTATTAAAAACAATTGGAGGTGCCATTTATTCAACGCCCACTATCGTATTCGCTATCTTCTCAGCTATCTTGTCTATTTTCTTGGCAACAGCACTCTTTATCTCGTCAGCCTTCTTTTTGGCTTCATCTATTATCTTCTCAGATTCCTTCTCCGCCTCGCTCACTATCTTTTCGCAGTCTCTTTTAACGTCATCAACGAGCAAAGATTCAGACTGGATTTTGCCTATCTCTTCCTTGGACTTGAGTATTATCTCAGCGGCCTTAGCCCTGGCATCATCCAGTAACTTTTGCGACTGGGCCTCTATTTGTGCTATTAGATTGACTACATCTTCAACCATGATTCACCTCAAGCAGGATTTGTGCAATTAAAAAGCCCGTCCTCGCTGTAAAATAGACAACAAATACCGGGCCATAATACTACTTACCACATACTCCCCACAAAAGCCTTAAATCTCATTCTAGCCGCAACACCCTTCAGATTTGAGGAACATCGCTGCGGGAAAACTTAAAAACCGGGGTTTTCATCGTGCAAACTTTACCAAAAATCACCCAAAAAGTCAAACCAATCAAATCTATAAGTGTATTTGCGCTTGACAAATGAGTATTTACGCAGTAGTATATCCAATCACGCGATTATAAATGAAAACGTTTTTCAATTATAGTACAGGACAAAGATGAATTTTACCGCCAAAAAAATCGCTGTTTTGCTGCGGCAGCGGGGCTACAAACTAACCCCGCAACGACGTGTTATACTTGACGCCATCGCCGACGGTCACGATCACCTTACGCCCGCGGCCATATACGAAAAGGTCAAGCGCGAGCATAGTAACATAGGCCTGGTCACCATATATCGAACCATCGGCCTGCTTACCGAACTGGGTCTCATCTGCGAGGTACACTCCGGGGGCAACTGTCGCAGCTACCTGCTGAGAAGACCGTCGGAGCATCATCATCACCTTATCTGTTCCGACTGCGGCACGGTGGTGGATTTCACCAGCTGCGATTTGAGCGAGGTTGAGCAAAAGCTGTCTGATGATACCGGGTTCGATATTAATGGCCACCTGCTGGAGTTCCTGGGCCGCTGCCGGTCGTGCCAGACAACGACACCCTAAGTTAAAAGAAATAACCTTAATATCTATATTTTTAAGTTGTAAATGAAAATGATTATCATCTAGCAGGGAAAGGTTAATGGAGAAAAGCAAAACTGTAAAGCTCTTTGCAATCCTTTTAATAGTGTTTCTGGTTGTGGCGTTGACGGCCTCCGTCACCTACTTCAAAAGGGGGGCATGGGCCGGCGACAGAATCAGGGTGGTTACTACCATTCTGCCCCTGGCCGACTTCGTACGCCAGATAGGCGGGGGCAAAGTAGATGTAGTAACCATGGTGGCACCGGGAGACAGCCCGCACACCCTGGAATTCGCCCCCAGCAAACTGGAGATGCTGAGCCAGGCGGATATGTACGTAAAAGCAGGTTCGGGCGTGGACTTCGAACTGGCGCTGATGGACGAGTTTGTTGCTCTCAACTCAACGATGCTGGTGGTCGACTGCTCGCAAGGAATTACTCTTCTGGACGGTGAGGGAGAGGCGGGGCAAGACGACCACGGCGCCGACCCGCACATCTGGCTCTCGCCAGTAAATGCAAAGCAGATGGTTCAAAGCATATGCGCTGGACTGATTGAGATAGATACTACGAACGCTGCTTTCTACACCCAGAACAAAGATGACTACCTGGGCCAGCTCGATCAGCTCGACGAGTATATCAAGCAGACGCTGAACGGCTATGACAACCGGAGCATTATGATCTACCACCCTTCGTTCGGTTATTTCTCTTCCCAATACGATTTAAACCAGCACGCCATCGAAATCGGCGGGGCCGAAACAACGGCTAAAACGCTTGCCAATAGTATCCAGATGGCGGGGCAGCACAACCTGAACTACGTCTTCGTATCACCCCAGTCCGGAAAAGACAGAGACAACGCCTCCATAATCGCCGGTGAAACAGGGGGGCAGCTCAAGGAAATCGACCCCCTGCCTGCCGACTACATATCCAATATGCGCTCGGTGGCAGATGCCATAGCGCTGGAGCTCGAATGATGAACGCGGC
>DAOUZV010000063.1 GCA_030665485.1 Chloroflexota bacterium
AAGTTCGGTATCGGCCAACCTGTCAGAGTAATCGACGAGGAAAGCCCCTACTGGAACTATGCCGGGACGGTAAGGCAGATAGTGGGGCTGGACTTTGGCGTTAGCAATATCATAGACCAGTACATAGTGGAGTTCATCGACTGGCCCGAGGGCAAATCGCCCACCAGCGAGTTCATCGAGCGCCAGCTTGTCGAAGCGCCAGACGTGATCGTGTAGATGCCATGACTAGAGCGCTGTTCTCATCCCGCCTGCGCAAATTTGCGTTTGCCCTGACTGCAGGGATAATCTCTGTTGACCTTTTTACCGGCCTCTACCACATCACCCACGGTGGCCCTTACTCCGGCACCACCGAACTCGTGCTAGCCTTCGTGCTTACTCTAAGCTGGTTTCTCGTTTTCACGGCTCAACGGTTTGAACCAGCTTCAAAAAAATACAGCCTTTTCAGATGGACAGGCCTGTTTTTGATCTTCGCAACAGCTATCGTTCTGCTTTCCTTTGGCATCTATCACTTCGGCACACCCACCGGAACCCGCTCCGGCTCCATCGAGACATCACTCGCCTTTTCCCTGATAGTAATGGACGTACTGCTGTACAAAGCGTACAAGCGCCCCACTGGAATAGACAACTCATAACGGCTATAATAGGCAAAACTATAACGATTACGAAGTAACCACTCTTTAGGAGGATTACATGGACTGGGGAATGAAAAACAGACTTTCCAGACTAATACAACCCGATGGCCGGGCGCTATTTCTGCCAATCGACCACGGTTATTTTCAGGGGCCCACCAGCAAGCTGGAGCATCCGGGTGAGACCATCGCCCCGCTACTGCCCTACGCCGATGCACTGTTTATCACCCGCGGCGTACTGCGCGCATGCGTTGACCCCGCCGAGCCGACGCCGATAATACTGCGCGTTTCCGGCGGAACCAGCGTTGTCGGTGGCGATCTGTCCAATGAGGGACTTACCACGTCGATGGAAGATGCAGTGCGACTCAACGTATCTGCTGTCGGCCTGTCGATATTCGTGGGCCACGAGTACGAGCGCGAGTCGCTGCTCAACCTGGGCAAGCTGGTTGACGAGGGCATCAGTTATGGTATGCCGGTTATGGCGGTTACCGCCGTGGGCAAGGAGCTGGAAAGGCGCGAGGCGCGCTACCTGGGTCTGGCCTGCCGCATCGGCGCCGAGCTGGGTGCACAGGTGGTCAAGACCTACTACTGCGCCAAGGACTTCGACAAGGTGGTAAACGGTTGCCCCGTGCCCGTGGTTATGGCCGGAGGCCCGCAGACGGAGACCGAGCTTGAGGTATTCGAGTTTGTACACGACGGCATACAGAAGGGCGCCATCGGCGTTAACCTGGGCAGGAACATCTGGAAGCACGACTACCCCGTTGCCATGATAAAGGCAATACGCGCCATAATCCACGATAACGTCAATCCCAAGCAAGCGCAGGATATATTCTTAACCGTCAAAAACGAAAAATAGATACAGTCCACGGCTATCTAAATGAAAAAGGAGGAAGCATGAAAAATCGCTTCCTCTTGCTATCATAAGATATGGAAGAAATCACCAACAACGATGATTCGATAATGCCGGACGACCCGCCGCCGGAAAAACCCCCGCTTAGCAACTACTACAAGCGCTTAAGCTGGCTGCGCTCGCTCATCACGGACCCTGAAGGAACATACTACTTCACCCGTAAAAGTCAGACGGAGTACCTCAAGGACTACCTCAGGCAATTCGCCCGCACCACAGCCTTCCTTGGGCTTGCAGGCAATCCGCAGGAAAAGTACCCGGTAGTGCACATCGCCGGCACCAGCGGAAAAGGCTCGGTTACCACAATGATCGGCGCAATACTGAGGCAAGCCGGGCTGCGCACCGGCGTCCACACATCGCCATACTTGCAGATGTGCAACGAAAAGCTGGTGGTGGATGGCGCCATGATATCGCCGTCAGCATTCGTCGAATTGATAGATGAGTTCAGGCAGATACAGCGGACGTTCTATCTGAAAACGGGTGAGCGCTTGCGCTATCAGGAGTCATGGGCCTGCCTGGTCTATATGTACTTTGCCAAACAGCGGGTAGACTGGGCCGTGGTGGAAACGGCGCTGGGCGGCCGCTACGATCCCACCAACGTGGTATCATCCAAGCTGGCCGTCATAACCAACATCGCGCTGGAGCATACGCCGCAGCTTGGCACAAGCCTTGCCGAAATAGCAAAACACAAGGCGGGCATCATCAAGAGGGACCAGCCGGTGATAACCTCAGAAAAGAACTCCAGGATCGTCGATATCTTCGCCAAAGAAGCCATCAGGAACCATTCCAAACTTTACAAACTTGACCGCGACTTCAGCTTCAAAATAGGCAAATCCGACCATACCGGCCTAACCCTCGATATAAGAACGCCGTTTAAGGCGTACGACAAGGTGCATATGGCGCAGTTGGGTACGTTCAACGCCGTCAACGCGGCGCTGGCGGTAAAGGCGGCCGAGGTACTGGCAAAAAAGTACGGCGTGCCCATCGCCGAGGAGCATATCAGGGCGGCGCTGGGTGACTGGAGGCTGCCGGGGCGTATGGAGACGGTGCAACTTGAGCCGCAGGTTATACTGGACAGCGCCCACAACCCACAGAAAATGCGTGCGCTGGCAGATACGATCAAAGCCATATTCCCGCAAAGGCCAATAACCGTGGTTACCGGCATGCTCGCATTTAAAGACGTCGATGCCATACTCAAGGAGCTGCTGCCCGTAGCAAGACGTATGATCGCGACACAGACGCAGGTTCTGGGCAAACCATCGCTGCCAACGAGCGACTTGGCCAAAGCCATCAAACGGCAAAGCCCGTCCCTTGAGGTAATCGAGTGCGGCAGCGTCGCAAGCGGGATAGCAACGGCTATATCGGAAGCAAAACCGGGTGAGCTTGTATTAATCACCGGTTCCATGTACCTTATAGGTGAAGCCAGGGAGCACTGGTTCCCCTCGGAACAAATGCTGATGGATGCCTGAAGGAGACAGATGATGCGCGTTGCCATGTACTACAACAACAGCGATATCAGAGTAGAGCAGATGCCCACTCCCCAGATCGGCCCGGGCGAGTTGCTGGTAAGGGTTGAGGCCAGCGGCATTTGCGGCAGCGACGTCATGGAGTGGTACCGCATCCACAAGGCCCCTATGGTGCTGGGGCACGAAATAGCGGGCGTTATAACCGCTGCGGGCAACGGTGTTGAGCAATACAAGGCTGGAGACCGTATAGCGGCGGCACACCACGTCCCATGCAATACGTGCCACTATTGCTTAAACGACAACGAGACCGCCTGCGACACACTGCGCAGCACCAGCTTCGATCCCGGCGGTTTTGCCGAGTACCTGCGCCTGCCCGCCGTTAACGTCGCCCGCGGTGTATTCACCCTGCCCGACAATGTATCCTTTGACGAAGCGACGTTTGTGGAGCCGCTGGCCTGTGTGCTGCGCGGACAGCGCAAAGCCAACTTCAAATCACAAACAAGCGTGCTTGTCTTGGGCTGCGGCATGGCCGGACTGCTGCACGTGCACCTGGCACACGTCATGGGCGCAGGCAAAGTGATAACCACCGACATCGTTGATTACAGGATCGATGCTGCCAAGCGATTCGGGGCGGATGAAGGTATAAATGCAAGCGACTACACCCCAGATCGCCTGCGCCAGATCAACGGCGGGCGTCTCGCCGATCTGGTAATAGTCTGCACCGGCGCTCCTGTGGCGTTGCAGCAGGCGCTTAAATCCGTGGAGAGGGGCGGCACCATCCTTATCTTCGCACTGACAAAAGACGACGTAAGCCTGACCATACCGGTAAACGAGTTCTTCTCGCGCAACGAGGTAACCATCACCACATCATACGCCGGCAGCCCCGCCGACTATCAGCAGGCGCTGGATTTGATAGCGGCACATCGCGTCAATATGAAAGAAATGATTACCCATCGACTGAGTTTGGCTGAGGCAGAAGAGGGATTTAAGCTGGTGGCCGAAGCCAAAGACTGTCTTAAGGTTATCATCGAGCCGCAGCGGTAATTTACCTTGTATAGCTAGGTATTCCCAAACACGGTTCAACTCATTATTATTGGTCACAATATGGCAGGAGTTAAGATAGTAACCGACAGTACATCAGATCTGCCGCCGGCAGTTGCAAGCGATCTCGGCATCACCGTAGTCCCTCTGTACGTCCACTTCGGCGAGGAAGTATTCCGGGATGGAATAGACATATCAGGCGACGAGTTCTACCGCAGGCTGACAGAGAAGCCTGTTCTGCCGAAGACATCGGCCCCATCGCCGGACACCTTCCAGCAACTGTACAACAATCTTGCACAAAATGCGGACGGCATTCTATCGCTGCACATCGCATCCAATCTCAGTGCCACCTACGAATCGGCGCTGGTGGGCCAAAACGGTGCCGATGGCCCCGTATCGGTCGTTGACTCACGCTCCGTATCGATGGGGCTGGGATTGCTCGCCGTCATTGCGGCACGCGCCGCCAACAACGGTGCCACGCTGCAGGAAACAGTTGAACTGGTATACGCTGCCATCCCGCGAATTCGTGTATTCACCATGGTTGGCACGCTGGAGTATCTGCGCAAAGGCGGGCGCATCGGCAAGGCACAGTGGTTGCTCGGCTCCCTGCTCAAGATAAAGCCGATTATAGAGATAAACGACGGACATGTGCTGGGCATAGCCAAGGCGCGCAGTCATGACAAAGCCGTAGACAAGGTCCGCAAGATAACCGAGTCATTGGGCGATATTGACGAAATGGCGATAGTCTACAACACCACACCTCGGGAGGCCAAATCACTGGGCCAAAGCCTCTCCCGCCTTATCCCGGAAGAGAAGATATTCTACACGACATTCGGGCCGGTTATCGGCACATACACCGGCCCCGGCGCCATTGGCATCGCCAGTTTACTGAAAAACGGCGAATGATTCATTAGCGCTTCCCTACTGCACGGCCTTACACCTGCTCATCCAACAGGCCACGACTACGCTCATAAGCCCGCTTTGCCACAACTTATCACCAAAACTGATGAGGCCGCGTCCATGTACTTTTTTCCGGGTTGATAGTGAAATGAAAAGTAATATGCCGGCGAACTCAAAGTTGCACAAAAAAATGACCCCATGGTGAAATCGATTGCCATTCATCACGATTGCGTTATGTTTATCCCCAATTTCATCACGTTTATCCCCCATTTCCTCACGTTTGTCCCCTGCTCATGTACTACATCACTGTTGAAGCGATTCTATTCCAACATCCAGCGGAAA
Source organism: Chloroflexota bacterium (assembly GCA_030665485.1). Classification (GTDB taxonomy): domain Bacteria; phylum Chloroflexota; class Dehalococcoidia; order JABGRK01; family JABGRK01; genus JABGRK01. Next base: position 5,286 of record DAOUZV010000063.1, read on the forward strand.
GACCAAAAAACTGGCCTGTTTGCCGTAGCGTGAGGAAATTTCGTACCAATCCTTTCAGTTGACACTCACAATGCCACCAGCTACAATAAAACACGCATGCCGAGGTAGCTCAGGGGTAGAGCAGTGGACTGAAAATCCACGTGCCGGCGGTTCAATTCCGCCCCTCGGCATTTTTTGAAGCCGAAGTGGTGGAATGGTAGACACGTCAGTCTCAAAAACTGATGGGGGGCGACCCCCGTGTCGGTTCGAGTCCGACCTTCGGCACCATCTGCAATGCCGAGTTGTGTAGTGGTAGCACAGCGGCCTTTGGAGCCGTTAGCCCAGGTTCGAATCCTGGCTCGGCAACCAGTATATATAAAAATATTTTCGATCAAACGAGTCATGAAGTGATTATGGCTCTTTTTTTATTCTCATTAATGTATAATGCCATACATGCATAACGTCCGAAAATACGGTCAAGCGCCATACACGGTGGCCATCGTCCACGGCGGGCCCGGCGCGCCCGGCGATATGGCGCCTATCGCCAGAGAGCTGTCGACTACCTACGGCGTGCTGGAGCCGCTGCAAACGGAGGAGACCCTCAACGGCCAAATAGTAGAACTGGTGTCCGTGCTCAAAGAAAACGCTGATTCACCCGTTACGCTCATGGGACACTCGTGGGGCGCCGTGCTCAGCTTCATAGTTACGGCAAAAAACCCTGATTTGATAAAAAAACTGATACTTATCGGCAGCGGCGTTTACGAGGAGAAATACGCTGCCGATATCATGAACGTGCGCCTGAGCAGACTAACCGACGAAGAAAGAAAAGCGGTTGACTACATGCTTGCGGAACTGAACGATCCAGCGGCTACGAATAAAAACGTCGTCTTCGAAAAGTTCGGCAAACTGATAGCAAAGGCTGATTCCTACGATCCTCTGCCACACGACAGTGATGTTATCGAATATCAGTACCACATGTTCAACAGCGTCTGGCCGGATGCCAGAGATCTGCGAGACAGTGGCGATTTGCTGGCGCTTGGCAAACAGATAAAATGCCCGGTGGTGGCCATTCACGGCGACCACGACCCGCATCCCGCCAAAGGCATAAGACAATCTTTATCAAATATGCTGACCGACTTCCGATTTATACTGCTGAACAAGTGTGGGCACTACCCCTGGTACGAAAAACAAGCGAAGAACAATTTTTACAACATTCTACGACAAGAACTAGAGCGATAATCATGGCTATTATTGCGCTAACCCGCATTTCTATTGTTCTAAACGACGATTCTTGTACAAATATCCCTATTTATAGCTATTGACAACCACCCCAAGTCACCTTAAGATTGGTCCTCGAGGCTTTAAAAACAAAGCCCTTTTTAAACACGGAGGTCGTCATGCGCCAGTCTATCCTTCGAATCACCGCAGCAGCAGCATTGGTTATACTTTTGATGGCTCCGGCTCTGAGCATTAACGTATATGCCTTCAGTCCGGATACCAACCTGTCCACCGCCGATGCATCGTTCATCGGGGAAGACGATTCGGATTATTCGGGTTACTCGGTATCATCTGCCGGTGATGTGAATGACGACGGCTACGATGACTTCCTCATTGGTGCATATAGCACTGACGCCGGAGGTAATAACAACTCCGGCAGAACATATTTGGTACTTGGTAA
>DAOUZV010000127.1 GCA_030665485.1 Chloroflexota bacterium
GAGTGTGTGTCGCAAGTAGATTGATGTTCAATAGAAAAGGGGTATATTTTAAAACATACCCCCTCTTTTTTATCTCGCGCGTTTCTGTGGGCTAATCCGTATGGTTTAGTACCTTGTTCAGCTCTTTGGAAAATGCATCGAACTCAGGCGTGCTGTACTTTTCTACCTCACCGGCATCGCACAGAGCCGCCAGCTTGGGATCGATGGGCAGTTGCGCTAAAAGAGGTGCGCTTGCGGCATCCGCCACTTCCTGTCCACGGCTCTTACCGAACAGCTCCATCCTCTTGCCCGTTTCAGGTATCTCAAGATAGCTCATGTTCTCCACGACACCCAGTATGGGCTTGCCTATCTTCTGCGCCATTGACACCGCTTTTCTTACCACCATGCTGGCCAGGTCCTGCGGCGTTGATACGATGATAACGCTGTTTACAGGCAGCGTTTGCATAACTGTTAGCGGTGCGTCGGCGGTTCCCGGCGGCAGGTCAACGAATAGATAGTCCAGCTTGCCCCAGAGCACCTCTTCCCAGAACTGCTTGATAGCGCCGGATATGACCGGGCCGCGCCAGATAACGGCGTCATACTCGTTTTCCAACATCAGGTTGATGGACATTACCTCTATGCCAAGGTGCGATATGATGGGCAGGATGCCCGACTGACTGCCGATGGGGCGGGTTTTCATGCCGAACATCTTGGGAATGCTGGGGCCGGTGATATCGGCGTCCAAAATTCCGACGCTTTTACCCTGACGTGCCAGCGCAACAGCGGACAGGCCCGTAATCAGAGATTTGCCCACGCCGCCCTTGCCGCTCATGATGGCAACGACCTTTTCCACCTGGTTGACCTCGGTGGGTTTGGCCTCTACGAATTCAGTTGTTATTTCGATTCCGTCAGCGATTTTCTCCACGGCTGCTGCTATCTTGGTTCTTATCCACTCCTGTGTACCCGGGCCTATAGCCGCATCGGCCACTGTTACGGTCACCTTGTTGTCTGCTATCTCTATGCTTTTCAGCAGGTTGAGGTCGGCCAAGCTGCGGCCCACGCCGGGCACCAGTAGTTCGTTTATCGCTTTACTTACCTGGTCATCGGTTACCATTTACTTTTTACTCCTTATCCAGTTTGCCTTTAATAAATCCCCCTGTATATTAATTCTAACAGAATTGAGTGTGTTTTACATCTTGCGGTACGTTTTTTTCCATGGATCACGCTTGATTATCAGATAGTCGCTAACCGCGTTTTTGATGGCTCTGGACGCTACTTTCGCCAGCTCCTGATTGTGATCCGGCAGGCCTTCCAGTGCCTCAAGTATGTCTTTCTGTTTGATTTTCTGCGCGTCCAGAACGTCTTTTCCGATGGCCATCTCGGTTGCCATGCTGCCGCAGGCCAGCGTTGCGGCACATCCGTCCGTTTCAAAAGAGGCCTGTGTCACCTTGTCGTCTTTTACTTTAAGCCACATATGTATGGTTTCTCCGCAGGAGCTTGTTGCTTTGCCCATGCCATCGTAATCCGGCATATGGCCGAAGTTGCGCGTATTTATAGCATGGTCTATAACCACGTCTGTGTAAATACCCTTCATCTGGGATATTACTCTCTCTGAAACATCGTCGGAATCTGTGGTCATAAAATAGCCTTCATTCTTTTACTTAAAAAAGTTCTCACTGCGACTTATGTAACGTCGTTGATTTCGCCCTCTTTTACCCAGATTCGAAAGAGCTTTTCATCGCCTTTTTCAAAGCACTCGAGCCCCTCGGGACTTACCTCCTCAACCTGAACCTCGCCCAGCTCCTTGGCCTGGGCCAGCCAGTTATCGAAGTGGATGCCCCCGCCGAAGTAGACCTTGCGCCACGTTACACCGGTTTCATCAGTTTTTTCCCTGACAAGCTCTTCACGGGCCATCTTATCCAGGCTCATCTGGCTGTCGCATGACTGTCCGTCCATGGTTACCCTCCGGTTGCTTTCATGATTCTTTCTGATAGAGCCGCCTGTAGTATGGCCCTTTGGCGTACAGTACCGCCGCCGGATTGTGACCGGTTACCCTGTCTTTTACTATCATCACGGTGGTGAGCTGCTCAACGTTTTTGAGGAACAGGGAGTCGTGACCCACGCAAAGCCCCACCAGTATGTTGAAGTCAGTCTTCTCGTTATTCAGTATTTCGGCCTGAGCTATGGGGTTGCACATCGCTTCGAACCTGTCTTTTTGGGATATCTTCTCTTCTGGTTTGAGCCCTATCTTGCCCTTGTCCACTGCGCCGCACTTGCAGCCCACCGATACCACCTCAAAGCCCTTGTTCTGCAGTATCTCTGTAAGCATTTTGGCTTCGTTGCTCAGACCCATACAGAAGGCCAGCCCAAGCTTCTTGTAGCCCATTTTTTTGGCAAAAAGGTATGTTTCTTCCACTCTGGGGTGTATCATGGTTTTGCCAAAGGGGGTCTGCGCATGACACTGGGCCTCCTGAATGGAAGCGTTGCGGGCGAAATCGAAGAACTCCGGTTTGGCGTACTTTGCCAGCGCGCTGTCCAAAATATCCTTGCTGGTTACCATGGGGCAGGTGTCCAGTGCCTCGTCGGTATGTTCCGATGAGCATACACGCTTGGCGCACAGTGAGCATTGTGTCAACAGATCATCCGACATCTTTGGGTTCTCCTTATTGCCCGGGTTTATTCCATTATAATATGGATGAGGGGGACTAGTCACTGTCCCAGGCGCTGTGGCCGATGAGGGGAACGAAGCGGCATCCGCCCAGGTTCTTGGTCGTAATCCCGTTTTTTGTTTTGATTACCTTGATCAGGTCTTGGTCGTGGTGCGAGCCTACCGGTATCACCATCCTGCCGCCTACGCCAAGCTGACCGATAAGCTCCTGCGGCACGCTCGGTGCGCCGGCCGTTACCATGATGGCATCGTAGGGGGCCTCTTCGGGCCAGCCCAGCATGTCTGGCGCCAGGTGAGTTTCTATATTTGTATAACCCAGGTCGGCAAGCACGGCGCAGGCACGATCGGAAAGCTTGGGCAATCGCTCTACCGTTATCACCTTTTTTGCAAGCTCGGCCAGTATGGCCGCCTGGTAGCCGCACCCGGTGCCCAGCTCCAGCACCTTTTCAGCGCCTTTTAGTTCCAGCTCTTGCGTCATAAGTGCCACGATGTACGGCTGGGAGATGGTTTGGCCTTCTCCGATGGGCAGCGGTATATCCATGTAGGCCATGCTCAAGTTTATCTTGGGCACGAAGCGGTGGCGCGGCACCATCTCCATGGCATCCAGAACGCGCCGGTCAGATATCTCACGAGCAAGTTTATCGATCAGCTTTTTTCTGGCCTCATCGTGGTTCATCGCTTTGAACATAAACCTTAATATGGCTTGCTGTCAATAAAAAGTCCGGCCCGTCCATTTGGACGGGCCGGACATAAGTATTGTTTTATCACCTGTATTAAAGAAGCTCTTTTGCCTTGGCTATAAAGGCGGGCAGAATCTTTTTGTAGTCACCGGCTACGCCATAGTGGGCTACGTTGAAAATATTCGCCTCGGGGTCCTTGTTGATGGCGACTATGTTCTTGGAGCCGGAACACCCTGCGATGTGCTGGCTTGCTCCCGAAAGCGCTATACCGATGTACAGCGTGGGGGAGACTATCTTGCCGGTAAGGCCGATCTGCTGTGTGCTTGCTATCCATCCGTTGTCACACGGGGGTCTGGTTGCTCCCACCGCGCCGTTGAGCATCTTGGCCAGCTCCTGTAGCTGCGCAAAGCCCTCTTCGCTGCCGATGCCGCGTCCGCCGCATACCACCACGTCTGCATCCTCCAGCTTGATTCCAGCGACCTCTTCGGTGACCTTCTCAAGGAATGCCGTCGTTATCTCAGCATCGGCGGCAATGGTTTTTACCTCACCGGCCCTGGAATCGTCCTTGGCCAGTGCCTCCTGCGATTTCACCCTGACGGTGG
>DAOUZV010000133.1 GCA_030665485.1 Chloroflexota bacterium
TATGGCTCCGGGCACTCCGAGGCCATTGTCAGTAATGACTACATGGCAGCAATGCGCTTTCTGGATGAGGTGGATACGGCGGCGGTATATGTAAACGCCAGCACTAGGTTCACCGACGGTGCTCAGTTCGGACTCGGCGCCGAGGTAGGTATCAGCACGCAGAAGCTGCACGCCAGAGGGCCGATGGGGCTCAAGGAGCTCACCACATATAAATGGACAATAATGGGTACAGGACAGGTTCGCCCATAAACTTTTCAGGAGGAAGGATATGACAGATTATCGCTTCGATCGAGAATGCCGCACACCCTACTCCGAAGCATACAGTATAGTGAAAGAAGAGGGGCAGATGGGAAGGGTGGACCTGCATTACACCTCAGGCGCGGTTTACGCCACCCTCTCCGTTAATGAGGATGTAACTATGGAAAACATCCAGGACTTAATCGAACTTATCGATGAAGAACTGGTAATGTCGGCGGAGGTCCTTCGCGAGGATTTCATCGTCACCGTGCATCAAGGCAAAGAGATAGGCATTTTCAGTGACGAGGACGACGAAGCAGAGAACGGGGCAGAAGGGGCTAACTAACCCTTTCTGCTAATACAAGACCTGACGGCTTGCTCAATGTCGCTGTCGGTAAGACAGCACCTTTCAAGCAACAACTCCGGTTTGCCAGACTTGGCATTATTACGCTCTATGGCTATGAATTCCATTGGAACCGGCTGATTTTCGGCAACCACCTGCGCTATAGCACTGCCCACACCACCACGTACCAGATGTTCCTCGGCGGTTACAACGCATCCCGTCTCGGCAGCCGCCTTGAGTATGGCCTCTTCGTCCAGCGGCTTTACCGTGGCCATATTGATTACCCGACAATCGATTCCATCTGCTGTTAATCTTTCGGCAGCTTCTATTGCTGGTGCCACCATAATACCAACAGCGATGATAGCCGCATCCTTACCATCCCTGATAGTAACCGATTTACCTATAGAAAACTCATAATCATCTCCAAAAATCACCGGCGTACTGGAGCGGCTCATCCTAATGTAGAAAGGTCCCTGCGTCTTGGCGGCGGCCTCAACCGCCTGTGCAGCTTCAACTGAGTCGGCGGGAACGATTACGGTGAAATTAGGCAGCGGGCTTATCAGCGCCAGGTCTTCAATGCCCTGATGCGATGCGCCGTCCTCGCCCACGGTAATGCCACCGTGTGTTGCAACGACTTTAACGTTGAGGCCAGGCTGGGCAATGCTGACCCTAAGCTGATCGAAACAGCGCCCGCTGGCAAATACGGCAAACGTTGAAGCAAAAGGAACCTTGCCCGACGCAGCCAGCCCGGCAGCAATGCTCATCATATTCTGCTCGGCAATGCCACAATCAAAGAAGCGATCGGGAAATTCCTTGGCAAATGTTATAGTCTTGGTGGACTTTGCAAGGTCGGCATCCAGCACCACTATATCAGCGTTTTTTCTGCCCACCTCGAGCAACGCCTTGGCATATGCGTCTCTGGTACTCTCAAGCACTACTTCAACTCCTTTAGTGCCTTTTTGATCTCTTCCTCATTGGGTGCCTTGCCATGAAAATCAACATTGTTTTCCATGTAGCTAACTCCCTTGCCCTTAACCGTGTGCGCTATTATCATCTTGGGCTGGTTCGATACCTTTTTAGCGCTGTCGATTGCGCTGAACACCTGACCAAAATCGTTTCCATCGATTTCGATGACATACCAGCCGAAGGCTCGCCACTTATCCGTAAACGGCTCAAGATTCATCACGTCTTTATTCCAGCCATCAATCTGCAACTTATTATAATCAACGAAAGCGATCATACGGTCGAGTTTATAGTGCGCCGCGGCCATGGCCGCCTCCCAGACCTGACCCTCATCGCATTCGCCATCGCCCAACAGTGTATATACCCAGTAATTGCGCTTATCCAGACGTCCCGCCAAGGCAACACCAACGCTGAAAGAAAGCCCCTGGCCCAGCGACCCGGCAGACATCTCCACGCCGGGAACGGTGGTCATATCGGTGTGTCCCTGAAGTCTGCTGTCAAGCTGGCGCAAGGTGGACAATTCCTCAACAGGCATGTAGTCACATTCGGCCAGCGCAGCATACAACACCGGCGCAGCATGCCCCTTGCTCAAGATAAAGCGGTCGCGGTCGGCCCACTGCGGGTTTTTGGGATTGTGACGCAGTGCTCTGAAATACAACGCGGTTACTATCTCAACTGCGGAAAGAGAGCCTCCGGGGTGTCCGCTGCCGGCTTTTCCTACCATTTCGACTATATGACGCCGGATGGTTTTAGCCTTGTCCAGCAGCTCAGCGTCAGACAATGAAAAAGCCCCGGCATTATCCGAGGCACCATTCGATAAAGAACCATTGTTTTTGGAAAGCTGCATGCACCGCTCCTCAAAGCCAATTATATAGTAAAACAGCCTTCCCTGTAAACAATTTTTGCACCCAGAAAATCAGATGTTATAATAGGTACCGTGATAATAGATTTTCATACCCATATATTCCCTTCTCAGATCGAGGAAAAACGCGATGAGTATATAAAGCGTGATCCCTGTTTTAAAGAGCTTTATTCCAACCCCAAGGCCAAGCTGCCCAGCGCCGAGGACCTGATTAACAGCATGGATGAGGACGGCATCGACGTATCCGTAGCACTTAACGTCGGCTGGTCGGACCATGATCTGGGCGTGGAAACGAACGACTACATAATTGATGCCGTCGCCAGATACCCCAAGCGTATAGTAGGCTTCTGTGCCATCCAGCCACTTGCGGATGATAAAGCAATCGCCGAGCTTGAGCGTTGCGCCAAAGGCGGACTAAAAGGCATAGGTGAATTACGACCCGATACGCAGGGATACGACATGGGCGATGCGCAATTCATGACGCCAATAGCAGAAATAGCGCAGAAATACGACATGATAGTGCTGCCCCACTCATCGGAGCCGGTAGGCCATATTTACGATGGCAAAGGCGATATAACCCCCAAAATGCTATACCGATTCATCAGCAATTTCCCTGGTTTAAAAATCGTTTGCGCGCACTGGGGAGGCGGCCTGCCGTTTTATGCGCTTATGCCAGAGGTAAAAAAAGCACTTGCCAACACCTACTTCGACACTGCGGCATCACCGTATCTTTATAAAAACGATATATTTGCGACCGTAGGACAAGTAGCGGGTGACAATAAGATATTGTTCGGCTCAGATTTTCCACTCATAAAACAGCGCCGCATAGTAAAAGATGTGCAGTCGCTGAATTTGCCCGATCAGACTAAAAAGGCTATCTTGGGAGAAAACGCCCGCGCCCTCCTTAAACTGTGATGGATAAAATACGCACCTTCATAGCTATCGAACTCCCACAAGACGTCAAGGCCACACTCAGCCGCCTGCAAACCGACCTTGGAGCGGGCAAAGACAACTCGGTGAAATGGGTAAACCCGGACAGTATCCACCTCACACTTAAATTCCTGGGTAATGTCAATGCCGATGCAATACCCCAAGTAATCAATGCAATGGAAAATTTGGCTAAAAACGCCAGTCCCTTTTCGCTACGGGTCAGTGAAGTAGGCACATTCCCCAATACAAGATCACCCCGCGTGGTGTGGGTGGGGCTTAAAGGCGATACAGAGACGCTGAGTGGCTTACAGCAGCACCTAGAGCGCTCGCTTGCAGCTATAGGTTTTCCGCCAGAAAACAAAGCGTTCTCCCCTCATCTAACGCTGGGCCGCGTGCGCAACGGCATCAGACCAAGCCAGCGACGCGCCTTGGCAGATCGATTATCAATCGCTAAGCTGAAGATCAGGCCAGAAATGTACATAACCAGCATCAACCTGATGAA
>DAOUZV010000027.1 GCA_030665485.1 Chloroflexota bacterium
GCCTGAAATTTACCGCACAGTTATTCATTGATAGCGACAGCAGTTGGACCCTGATCGATAATGCCTACGATGATCACCCCAGGTCTACGGAACAGATCATTCACCCCATCAAATATACTGAGGGAGACGATCCCGTAGATGTGAATTTACCTGACATGGGATTATTACTCGGTGGCAGCTGGGAGGAAAAAGATAATGGCACAGTGGGTGAATTTGACCTCAGGATGACACTAGAGGCCTTTATTGCACCATCGGAGATAACCGAGGCGGCGGCGGCGGGCTGGGGTGGAGATAAATACGCTTACCTCAAAAACGATGATGGGGAAAAGCTGTTGGTCATATATTCAACGTGGGATACCCCTGATGATGCCCAGGAGTTCTTTGATCTGTACGAGGCGAATAGATCAGATGAGAACTGGGCATCTGATGTCGATCAAACCGATAAACGCACTTGGGATAACGACGACCAGTACCTGCACCTGGAAAAGATAGACGGCTATGTACTTCTCATCAACGCCCCTAATGCAGCAACCGCTAACCTTGTGCGTAACGCAGTACTACCTTAAAACAATCCTTTCCTTGTCAAGCAAATAATCTCGGTGTTATACTTGCCAGGATGTAATCAATCGTAACAGTACGCTGGAGGGAGACAACATTGGCCAGATTGGACGGTCGTACCAAGGACGAGCTGCGCCCCATAAAAATTACTACCGGATTTCAGAGCTACGCCGAGGGGTCGGTGCTTATAGAGGCGGGCGATACCAGAGTCATCTGCTCGGTTAGTATTGAGGACAGGGTTCCCAGCTTCCTCAAAGGCCAAGGCAAGGGATGGGTCACAGCAGAATACAGCATGCTGCCGCGTTCCACCCACACGCGCTCACAACGCGAAGTTTCGCAGGGCAGGGTTAGCGGACGTACCCAGGAGATACAGCGCCTCATAGGGCGCTCGCTCAGGGCCATTGTCGACCTCGATCAGTTGGGCGAGCGCACATTTACGGTGGACTGCGACGTTATACAGGCTGACGGTGGCACCAGAACTACATCGATCACCGGCGCTTACATTGCTCTGCACCTGGCACTTATTAATCTGCGGAAAAGGGGTGAAATATCATCAATACCCGTTATCAGTCAGGTGGCGGCAACAAGCGTAGGCATCGTCGATTGCGTGCAGCTTCTGGATATATGTTACATCGAGGACTCAAACGCCGATGTGGATTTCAACGTGGTGATGACCGATAAGGGCGAGTACGTGGAGATACAGGGCACCGCCGAGGGTACACCTTTTTCTAAAAAGCATACCGAGGAACTGCTTGCACTGGCGGAAAAGGGGATCAACGAGCTGTTTGATATTCAAAAGGCTGCTATCGAAAAGGGCTAGAACTTGTACATAACCAATCCCGACAGTATCTTGGGATAGAAATACGTTGCCTTTTGCGGAAAGATCACGCCGGCGTTGCACACCCTCACAATCTCACCCGGGGTTACGGCGTTAACTAGGAAAGTCGTGCCGTTCGATTTATTCACGATATCTATTGCCTCAGCCTCGTCCTTTGTATAGCTCAGATTCGATTCAAGCCCGCTAAGCACTGTATGCAAATCGATTATACCCGACAAGCTTGACTCATCTTTGGGGATAAGTGAGTAATAGAACCCATCGCGATACATGGTTATAGTGGACGATGCCAGATATTTACTCCCAGGCTCGGAAACTTCGAATACAAGTTTCACTCTATCCATATCAATTCTGACGTCAAGCACGCGGTGAGACGGCAGTATGGTCAGGTTTTCGTCCATGGCCGTAAAATACATCAGTATATACTCAGCTTCAGGGTTTTCGTCCATGTACCTGAGTCCCGATCCATACCTGTGGTGACCATCTGCCACGTAAAGCTGCCTGCTGGATATCTCGTCCTGAGCACTTTTTATCACATCCTCATCGTATATGGGCCATATTTTGTTGGATATGCCTTCGTGCTCCACCTCAAGCATGGGTTCACCATTTACTCCAATCCCGATAGAACCTTCGTGCAAAGCGAACACTGGACTGAAATTCATTTTAAGCGTCCTCAGCGAATCAATCCTATTCTGGATATGAGACGGGATTATCTTTTCGTGTGGCATTATGGTGTTTTTACCATAACTTTCAAGCCTGATAAGCGCCACAAATCCGGTTCTTTGCCTGCTTACCCCATCCCACTCATATTCCTGCTTATACACGTATATGGCTGGTCTGTCGTCGGTGATGAGGATATCGTCGGCAAGGAGTTGATCAAAAAGCCGCTTATCTTTGTTGAGGTCGATATGAACAATGTTGTATTTCGCGTAACCAGACGATTCTGAAATAACGTCCCAGGGAGGAGAAACCACATCCTGCATACTCACGGCTGCCTTATTATAGAACATGCCCCTGAAAGGCTTTATCTGCACCTTTAATACCCGCCTAATCTAGCCTGCGTAACTCTTTTTTAAGTATCTTACCCATAACGTTCTTGGGAAGGACGTCCATGAACTGTACAGTCTTGGGAGCCTTGAAGCTGCCCAATTTATCCTTGCAGTGCGCTATCAGTTCCTCATCCGATGTTTTCTGATTTGGTTTCAAGACAACAAACGCTTTTATGTTCTCTCCATACTTATCGTCTGGGATGCCGATAACAGCAGCTTCCGAAACGCTTGCGTGGTCCATAAGTACGTTCTCCACCTCACGCGGAAATATATTCTCACCGCCCTTTATCAGCATATCCTTTTTGCGATCGGTTATATAGAAGTATCCCTCCTCATCCACATACCCTACGTCGCCGGTATACAACCATCCGTCTCGCAGCACCTCGGCCGTTTGCTCGGGCATGTTCCAATAACCCTTCATCAGCATGTCACCGCGTATAACGATCTCGCCGATTTCACCCTGAGTCAACTCCTTGCCGTCTTCATCGAATATCTTCATCTCAACGCCACTCATGGGAGTGCCTATGGAACCCATCTTGTTGAAACCGGCAAGCGTGTTCAGCGAATTATTGCCGCCAGCCTCGGTAAGCCCCCAGCCCTCGACGATGAAACCGCCGAACTTCTGTTGCATCTGCTTGATGTGATCATTAGACATCGGCGCCGAGCCATACGCCCAGAACTTCATCGAACTTATGTCGTACTTGTCGGCATCGGGATAAAGCAACATGTAAATATACATGGTGGGAACGGCCGTAGTGGCCACCGTCTTGTACTTCTGCATCGCCTCAAAATACTTCTCTAGGTTGAACCACCGCAGCAATACCGTTTTATTGCCATTGAGCAAGGTGCCATTCATCAGCGCTATGCCATAGGAGTGCGATAGGGGCAGTGCAGTGATATTTATTGCATCCGGCCCGGGATTGACCGTGTTGTACTGATTGTGGGCGTTGGCGTACAACGCCTTATGTGTAAGCATAACGCCCTTGGGTTTGCCCGTTGTTCCAGCGGTGTAGATAAGCGCCGCCATTTCATCATCGTCGGTTTCCAGAGTTTCAAGTTTATCCACACCGGATGCAACCATATCTGCATACGAGAGCATATCCGGCGCAGTGCCATCCACCAGAATCACGTTCTTTAGGTTGGGGGCCTCGGCTCTAGCAGCTACAACTTTATCCAGAAATTCTACGCTAGTGATAACCGTCGTGGTACCAGAATCGCGGTAGATATGGACAAGCTCATCGTGGCCCACCAGAAAATTGATGGGAACGACAACAGCTCCGATCTTGAAAATAGCTTGAAATGCGCAGAGCACTTCCGGGCTATTTGGAAGCTGGATTATTATCCTGTCACCCCGCTCAACACCTATGCTTTTTAGCGCGCTGCCAAACCTTCTGCCGTCGAGTTCTATTTGTACATTGGTATACTCTTTATCCTCGTAGACAATGCTGACATACTCTCCGAAACGTCCGATGTTCTCCTGAGCGAGACGGGCAACGTTCATTTATGGCTTTTCCTTTTTACAGTTTTACCAGCTTGGCATTATAAACATCGGGGATAGTAAGCAGCTTCTGACGCTGCTTTTCCGGGAGAGGCTCGTCAAGCCCCAAAATCATCAGGGCTTCGCCACGGGGTTTGAGGCGACCTACCTGCATGGAGCTGATATTTACGTCAACCACGCCTATCGTCGAGGCCACAGTACCGATAAGTCCGGGGCGATCAAGGTGATCGCTGAACATCCAGTAGCCGCCAGTGGCCACCACATCCACCCAGTAATTGTTGACTAGCACGATATGAGTTTCCCCACGCATCAGGGTGCCGCCTACCTTGGTGGTACCATCGCTGGTGGTAAGCTCCACAGTTATCATGTTTACGTAGTTCTCTATATTGACGTCTTTCAGCTCAAGCACCTTGAGCCCCCGGCCCTGAGCAATAACGTTGGCATTGATCAGATTGACGTGTTCTTCAGAAATAGGATCAACCAGCGCTTTGATGACAGATGCCTTGAGCGTTGCCGTATCGTAATTGGCAATCTCGCCGTTGTAGCTGATAACAACCTTATCCAGCTGACCCTCGGCTATCTGGGAAACCACTTCTCCCACCTTGGCAGCCACATCTATAAAAGGCATTAGCACAGATAGTGTTTCTGCGGGAATAATAGGCGCATTTACTGCATACTTGGCGGGCATTCCCCTCAGAACAGAGCTCACCTGCTCGGCAACGGTTACAGCAACGCCCACCTGTGCCTCGTTTGTGGAGGCACCAAGGTGCGGAGTCGTGATGATTCTATCACAGCTGATCAGTATGTTATCCGTGGCCGGTTCCTGCGTATAAACATCAACGGCTGCACCGGCAATCTTACCCTGCTCGACCGCATCATAAAGCGCCTGCTCGTCCACTATGCCGCCGCGCGCGACGTTGATTATATAGGCAGATGGCTTCAACATGGCAAGCTGTTTTTGCCCTATAAGCCCTTCGGTAGTATTTGTTAAAGTTGTATGAATTGTTATAAAATCCGATGTTTTTAGCAGGTCGTCAAGCGAAACCAGTTCCGCACCAAGATTTTGCACATAATCCTTGGAGACAAACGGATCATGGACTATGACCTTCATCTCCAGTCCTATAGCGCGGCGCGCCACCTCGGAGCCTACTCTGCCCAGTCCTATAATACCCAGAGTTTTATTGCTGATCTCGGTTCCGGTGTACTCCTGCCTCTTCCACTCGCCCCCCTTTAAAATGGAGCATGCCTGAGGAATATTGCGTGCGACAGACATCATAAGTGCCAGCGTATGCTCGGCAGTGGAGATAGTATTTCCGGCAGGCGCGTTTACCACAACAATACCACGCCTGGTAGCTGTCTTTATATCTATATTGTCTACTCCAACACCGGCCCGACCGATTACCTGAAGCCTGGCGCCGGCCTCGATAATGTCCGCAGTTACTTTTGGCTGGCTGCGCACAACCAGCGCGTCATAGCTACCTATAATGTCGAGCAGTTCTTTCTGGCTCAGACCAGCTTTCACATCTACCTCAGCTACACCCTGAAGAACCTCTATCCCCTCTTGGGCTATCTTATCTGCAACTAAAACCTTCACAATCCACCTCTTTAACTCCTTCTCAATGCAATCTTACATCAACTTTACGGTGCAAATCCAGCCTTTGGCAACGCCTGGCGCAATGCTTCAAGAACACTATCGATATCCGACTCTTCCACATAGCCCAGATGGCCCACGCGGAAAATCTTGCCGGCAAGGTCAACCTGGCCACCGGCAATAATGGTATCGTGCTCTTGCTCGAGTATCTTGACCAGCCTTATGCCATCGAGTCCATCGGTCACCTTCACCGATGTTATTGTGTTAGAGGCGTACCTGGGATCGGCAAACAGCGTTAGCCCGAGCGATTTTAAGCCATTACGCGTCTTTCCAGCCATCTTGATATGCCTGGCAAATATACTTTCAATCCCCTCTTTGACCATCATATCTAACGACATATGAAGGGCGTAGAAAGTGGAAACACCCGGAGTCCATGGGGTCTGGTTTTTCTCGAGATAGCTCTTTGCCTTTTTGGCATCAAAGTAGAACTTGGGCATCTTCGACTGCTCAACAGCCTCCCAGGCCTTGGTACTGAAGCTGAGCATGGCGATCCCTGGAGGAGCCATCCAGCCCTTCTGCGAGCCCGTTACCACCACGTCGCAGTTCCACCCGTCAACCTGCAGGTCTACACAACCCAAACTGCTAATAGCATCTACCAGCAACAGCTTGTCATACTGCTTGATTACCGCACTGAGAGCGGCGAGGCCGTTGGTTACGCCTGTAGAGGTTTCGTTATGTGTGACCAGTACCGCTTTAATCGCCGGATCATCATCAAGAGCTTTCTTGACGGCATCGGGGTCGGCAGCGGTGCCATAATCAAAAACAAGCCTTGTTACATTTGCACCATATGTTTCCGCAATCTGTGCAAACCGCTCGCCAAAAACGCCAATAGCAACTGCCAGCACTTTATCTCCGGGTGACAGCGTATTTACTACAGCAGCCTCCAGACCACCGGTTCCCGACGTGGTATACACAAAAATATCATTTTTCGTCTGGAAAAGTGTTTTCAGGTTAGATGTGATACTACCCAGTATCTGGCCGAACTCTTTGCCGCGATGATTTATCATCTGCTTGGACATGATTTTCAGCACATTTTCCGGTAATGGGGTTGGCCCCGGGATACGTAGATTCACTGCAACTTCCTCCAACTAAATATTCAAGAGCAATATTTGAAAAATGGTTATTCGGTTTCTTCTGATTGATTGATAACAACCCTAGTTACTTTAACCTCTTTGACACGTTGCCCCACTGTAGATAGTATTTCGATCTTTATCCCATCCACATCTATGATATCACCAATATTTGGAATCCGCCCCAGCTGACTGAACACGAACCCACCTACGGTGTCAAAATCTTCGCCCTCTATATCAATTCCAAAAATGTCCTTGAAATCATCTATGCTAACCTTGGCATTCATTATCGCCTCGGTATTGCTGATTCGCTCAACCTTGGGCTCCTCGGCATCGTACTCGTCCTCTATCTCACCAACGATCTCCTCGAGCAGATCTTCGATTGTGACAAGACCAGCCGTGCCGCCATACTCATCCACCACAATGGCCATATGCACCTTGCTCTGCTGAAACTCGTGTAGCAGCTCATCAACCTTCTTCGACTCGGGAACGAAGTGCGGCACACGGGCTATTTCCGTTATCGGTTTAGCACCTTCTCCTTTCGCCAAGATAGGGAGCAGGTCCTTTGCATAGACAACGCCCACAATGTTGTCTATGGTATCCTCATATATCGGCACACGGGTGTAACCATGTGTAACGATTAAATCGATTATCTCGGCGATACTGCTACCCTTATTTGCAGCAACAATATCGATTCGGGGAACCATTATCTCACGGGTCATGGTCTCATCCAGCCCCACAACCGCACGGATCATCTCCTTTTCGCCTTCCTCCAAATTAACCTCTTCGTGGTTAACATCAACCAAAAGCCGCATCTCATCCACTTCTTCCTCATCCGTTTCCTTGTCTACCGTTCTTACCAATCTGGAAATCGCCCCAGCCGTGATTGACACCAAACCGCTCAAGGGAGCAAATGCTGTGCTGGTAAACGATAGAACACCGGCCAAGCCAACAATTAGTCTTTCGGGGTTTTTGAGAGCAATCTGCCTTGAGATTCCCCGAAGTAACGCTATGATAAAAAAACCGACTATGGCGGCAATTAGTGCGACCACCCAGTTTGAGCCATAAACAGTAACAACAAACACAGAGGCCGATACAATGAATCCAACGAAGACGATGCTTAGAGCAACTATCAGAGTTGAAAAGAGGCTCGTAGACTCACCGAGTAACTTATCCATGACCTGGGCCTTTTTTTCGCCGTTCTCCGCCTGTCGCTTGATCCTGCCCCTGCTGGCACTGGCAATGCTTACCTCGGCCATCCAGAACAAAACTAGCAGGGCAAGACAGAGCAGAGAAAGGCCTAGCCCAAGCCAACTTACAGTATCCAAATTTTTAACTCCCTTGGTGGGTCAAGACCGATCCGGTATTTAATGAACCAGACCTAATAGAATATTGACCGGAAGCCCTAGTTGTTCCACTACTAGCAATCCGATCATCGGCTCCATTTTAACATCCCTGCAGGCACTGTCAAGTGGTGCCTTGTACCATCTTAAAAGCAAAGCGCCCGGCGCATCACCAAAATTACGCGATCCGCCAGGCGCCAAACATTATTTATTATGCTCTAGTATTCCGCCTTATCCAAAGCAGCCACAATGGCGTAGTTATCGTCCACCCATTTCTGGAAGGTTTCCAGATGCTCCGCATCCAGATGCTTAAAGCGTCCCTGCATCTTGGTGAAATCGGTTATCGGCCTTACTGCCTTTGGCTTATAGGTGAGCTTGAGCTTGCCTTCCTCGGCCTCCCACAGTGGGTAGTAATTGGTTTCCACCGCGGCTCTGCCCAGCTGCACAGCCGTATCTGCCCCCGACCTCCATGCAGTAGGACAAGAGGTGAACATATGCAAATACACCATGCCGTGCTTGACCGCCTTTTTGGCCTTCTCCACCTTCTTCACGAAATCGTCGAGGTAGGCAATATTGAGCGTTGCCGCATACGGTATGCGGTGCATGGCCATAAGCAGCGCCACGTTCTTGGCTGGCGTCGCCTTACCTTTCCCTTGCTTACCTACCTGAGTTGTGGTAGTCCATGCGCCATAGGGTGTGGTACTGCTCTTCTGAATACCGGTGTTCTCATAACCCTCATTATCGTAACAGGCAAAGATAAACTTCTCGCCTCTTTCTGCAGCAGCCGACAATGCCTGGAACCCGATATCGGCAGTGGTTCCATCGCCAATGTATCCCACCAGCAGATGATCCATGCCCTTCTTGCGCCAGTACCGGGACATTCCGGTCATCAGCGCGGGCACGCTTGGCAGCAGACTTGACACGGTAGCCGTCATCATCGACTGTACCGTCAAGTGACAGCAGCCCATACATGTCTGCATCACCATCCTATCGGCATTATCTCCCAGCATTCTGGAAAACAACCTGAGGGCTATATCGGCACCACAACCACCACAGAGAGCATTACCACTGGGCACGATATCCTTGCGCCCCTTCAAAGTGTCATATACCAGACTGCTCTTTTCCAAGGTCAAAATGCCATAAGGGCAAGCTTCTACGCATGATGGTGCGCCACCGCACATATCACACTTGGTGGCAATCTGTTTGTCATCGTTAAAGAACATCATGCCATAGGGGCATCCATCCACACAGGCCTCACAACCGCTGCACGCTTCAGCATCCACGCGCACCACACCGTCCTCATCGCTCTTGGTGATGGCATCGCTGGGGCATACGTCCATGCACTGTGGCTCGCCGCACTGGTAGCAGGTTGCAACGCTGTGGTATTCCTTACCCTCTTCATCGACGATCTTTATCACAGCCCCAAGATTATCGCCACCGTTTCTTGCGGCACAGGCATCAACACATGCCCTGCAATCTTTGGGACAGGCACCTTTTCTTACAAGTAACGTATCGCAAAATGTAACCACTTTAGTACCTCCTAGTACTATATCAACCCGTTTACCGGCTATTTCTTGTCAACTATCATTCGGCTTCTTTTACTCAGCTCGCTGCCGTCCGATACATAATTATCATTGCATAACCACGGAAGCGCCAGCCAGTAGTAATCTTCAACCATTTTGCCGGCCGCAGCATCGAGCGTTATGTCAACAGCCTGCTCGATATGGTCAACAGTTATATCTCCACCATTCATACCATCGAAGAAGTTGACCATCGGGATAGTCTCTCCAGCGTTGTACATAACGGCCTTCAGATCCATTAGGATTTGACCACGGTTCCAGCCATGCGCCACACCCTGCTCCAAAACTCCAATCGCTTTTTTACCCTTTAACGCAGCAGCCAGCTCTTTTTCGGGACAGGGTCTATACATACGCAGTCTGACCAGCCCAATCTTCTCACCCTCTTCGCGCTTCTTATCGATAACAGCCTTGGCAGTCATGGCTTCTCCGCCCATAGCAACCAGCACAGCCTCAGCATCTTCCGTCTTGTATTCCTCAATCTTGGTGATAAACTCCCTGCCGAAGGCTTCTTCGAACTCAACGGCCACCTTATCGATTACCTCTTTGGCCTTTTCCATGGCCAGTCCGTGCTTTAAGCGAACCTCCATGAAATTCTCCGGCGGTTTGAGTGCCGCATGCTCGGGATTGGGAGCCTCACCCGGGTATCCGGGGATAATCCTTAAACGCTCCACACCGGCTACCGGCGACAAGAACTTGTCCACGTCCTCCTGTGATGGTACCTCCACCCTCTCAAGCAGGAAGGATATATACCAGCCATCGTAGCTAACCATTACCGGAAGTAATACGTCTGGATCCTCAGCCAGCCTGTAAGCAACCAGAATGGTATCGAATATCTCCTGGCAATTCTGGCACTCCAGCTGTATCCAGCCGGTATCGCGCATCATCAACATATCCTGACGACCGCGAGCCAATCCGCCCATGATTGGTGGTTCGCGGTTAGCGTTAACCATTACCACCGGGAGCCTGTGCCCCGATGCTCTGGTGAAAACGTCGTACATATAAACCAGACCGAACGAAGATGTAGCGGTAAAAACACGGGCACCGGCGTTTGATGCACCGATACATACTGCCATCGCCGAGTTTTCGCTCTCAACATCAACGAACTCGGCATCTATTTCACCCTCGGCCCTGAACCGGTTCAGTTCCTCGACCAGCTGTGTCTGCGGAGTAACCGGATATGCGGCAATTACATCGGGTTTGCATAGTTTCACCGCGTTTGACGCCGCATGGTTTCCCGTGAGTATCATTATTTTAGAATCAGTTTGTGTTGTCATACTACTTCTTCTTCCTCCTCTCAGGAACCATCTGGATAGCATCAACAGGGCATTCGGCGGCACATAGACCGCAACCCTTGCAGTAGTCTAAGTTGGGCTCAAAACGGTCGCCCTGCTCCGTTATACAACCCGAGGGGCAGTACAGATAGCACCAGCCACAGCGGCAGCACTTCTCGGCATTGACCTCCGGCCTCATCGTTCTCCAACTGCCGGTCTTGTTATCCATCCATTTGGAAGCAGCGGCTCCCCACAGTCTGTAATATCTCGATTTAAAGTTCACGGCTTCACCTCGAATTTTATGACCTTTGCTTCGTTGTATCCCCTGTCGGCACATTTATAGTTCTT
>DAOUZV010000030.1 GCA_030665485.1 Chloroflexota bacterium
TCTTGAGCCTTACCAGCCCCACCTTGTGACCCTCGGCACGCTTTTTATCGATTATCACCCTTGACGACATTGCCTCACCGCCCATGGCTACAAAGATGACATCGGCATCATCCGTCTTGTACTCCTCGATCTTGGTCACAAGCGATCTGCCAAATATATCCTCGAACTCATCCGCCACCTGATCGATCTTGTTCTTTACGCCCTCCATGGCCAGACCGTGTTTGAGGTGAACCTCCATGAAGTTCTCCGGGGGCAGCAGTTTCGGAAGTTGCGGATCTGGCGGCTCGCCGGGATAGCCGGGGATCACCCTCAATCTCTCTACACCGGCCACCGGTTGCAGAAACTTGTCCACAAGCTGCTGCGCCGGAATCTCCACACGCTCCAACAGGAAGGATATGTACCATCCGTCGTAACTGACCATCACCGGCAACAGAACGTCGGCATCCTCTGCT
This sequence comes from Chloroflexota bacterium, assembly GCA_030665485.1. GTDB lineage: Bacteria > Chloroflexota > Dehalococcoidia > JABGRK01 > JABGRK01 > JABGRK01. The sequence goes on from DAOUZV010000030.1 coordinate 453, forward strand.
ATTCTGTAGGCAGCAACTACGGTATCGAATATCTCCTGGCAGTTCTGGCACTCAAGCTGAATCCAGCCCGAGTCCCGCATCATCAGCATGTCGGACCTGCCGCGCGCAAGGCCGCCCCTTATGGTCGGCTCGCGGTTGGCATTAACCATCACTATGGGCAATCTATGCCCAGAGGCTCTGGTAAAAATGTCGTACATATAGTTAAGGCCGTAAGAGGCGGTTGCCGTAAAGACCCTGGCACCGGCGTTTGATGCGCCCCATACCACCGCCATGGCCGAGTTTTCACTCTCAACATCCACAAACTCGGCATCTATCTCGCCATCTGCCCTCAACCGGTTCAGTTCCTCGACAAGCTGCGTCTGGGGAGTGATAGGATAGGCGGCAATTACATCCGGCCTGCATAGTTTCACCGCATAGGAGGCTGCGTGATTGCCTGTTAGTATCTTCAAGGTTGTTCCATCTTTTACGGCCATACTTCTTGATCCTCCTTGGCAAGAACAAGTTATAATAGCATAAAACAGTTGCCCAAGCACCATGAAAATGCTAGGATTGATCATGCCGACAAATAAACTGGACTGATTTTATTTAAGGGGCCATTATGGCAAAAGCTGCTGGCAAGAAGCTACTATGGGAAGATACTTGGATTCATACCTCCTGCGGTGGCTGCTACTCCACCTGCGGTGTAAAGATTCACCGCGTAAACGGCGTGCCCATAGCCATTGAGGGTGAGCCAGACTCGACGCTGGGCGCCGAGGGTGGCCTGTGCGCCAAGGGTGTTTCCATGCTGCAGCTTATTTATGACCCCAACCGCCGCAATGTCCCGTTGAAAAGAACCAACCCCAAGAAGGGTTTATACGAAGAAGGCATGTGGATCGAAATCCCCTGGGACGAGGCGCTAAACGAGATAACAGAGCGCATGCGCAAGATACGCCAGGAAGATCCCAGGAAACTGGCAAGGGCTGATTCACCATCTCCTAATGCGGTGATGAAGCATAATTTCCTGGCCCCATTCTTTGCAGCATACGGACCCACATCCCGCGTTAACGGCGGGGCAGCGCTTCACTGCGGCAGCGCGGCGCATCACGTTACCGGCCAGTACTACGCCTCGTGGGATGCCGGTCCTGACTGGAAGTACACAAAATACGTCATGTTCTTCGGTGCCAGCCAGGGTTTTGGCTCCGGACATGCCTCCACCATCAACATGAGGATGGCCGCAGAAGCGCGTGAGCGCGGCATCAAGTTCGTGGTGTTCGATCCCATGTGCAACAACACCGGAGGCAAGGCCACCGAGTGGGTACCGATTCTGCCAGGGACCGACGGCGCAGTCGTCTTGGCCATGATCAACGTTATCTTAAACGAACTGGATATATACGACGCACGTCATCTAAAATACAAGACCAACGGGCCATACCTCATCGGGCCGGACGGCTTATACGTCAGGCACAAGGAAAGCGGCAAGCCTCTGGTGTGGGATGCGGAGGATAATGCAGCCAAGGAGTTCAACGACCCATCTATCAGGGATTACGCACTGTTCGGTAACTACAAAGTAGATGGCGTTAAGTGCCAGCCTTCATTTCAGTTGATCAAGGAGCATATAAAGCATTATACGCCGGAATATGCGCAGTCCGTGAGCACAGTGCCAACGGCCACCATACGGCGCATAGCTAAGGAATTCGCCGAGGCTGCACGGATAGGCAGCACCATAGTTATCGATGGTGTGGAACTGCCCTACCGTCCGGTAAGCGCAGCCATATTTCGCGGTGGACAGGGACACACCAACGGCATGCATCAGGTATATTCGGTGCACATACTCAACTGCATACTGGGCGCAATGGACGTGCCCGGTGGCACGATTGCGCTCTGCCCATCAAGAGTCCTTGGCGATCCCAATACGGGCAGACCCAAGCTGGAGCCGTTTGCCAACCCCGATGGCATGCTCACTCCCGCCTCGTGGTCCATGCTGATACCGCGCAAGCCGGAAAACTGGATGCCGCCCAAGGAGCCCACTTTTGAGGGACAGACAACGATGCTCAACGGCGTATTCACCCAGGGAATGTCTTCCTGCTTTACCACCTCCAGAGACAGGCATGAGCTGTGGGATAAGCTGGGCGTAGACTATAAAATCGAAATGCTTTTCAGTTGGGCCAACAATTCGGTGATGGGACAGGGCAATCCTCAGACCCACGCCGAGGCGCTGATGGAGATTCCGTTCATCGTCTGCTACGAACTGTTTCCCACGGAGCTTTCCGAGGGGTTTGCCGATATCGTTTTGCCGGGCTGTTCCAAGCTGGAGCACCCTGTAAGCTGTGCAGACTGCTACGACTTCTATTTCAACACGCCCATCGCCTATGAGGATTTTTCCATTCACCTGACCCAGCCGGTGGTTGAGCCCCAGCATCAGCGCAGGTTCATCGTTGACGTCCTGTTCGAGCTGGCCGACAGGTTGGGCATAAGGGATGAATACAACGCCAATATCAACTTCAAATTTGATCTGGCTGGCGATTACGCCATAATGCCGGGGGAAAGGCTCAACCTAGAGCAGATCAGCGACCGCGTGTTTAAATACAACCACGGCGACGACCACGGCATAGACTGGTTTAAGGAACACGGATTTATCCGATGGAAGAAAACGCCAGAGGAGGCGTACTGGCGCTGGGATCTGGATGTGAGGGTGCCTATATATCTGCATGATCTGGCGCTTTACGGGCCCAAGATACGGAATCTGGCCGAGAGCGTTGGGGTAAGTACTGAGTGGGAGCAGTATACCCCGCTGGTTAGCTGGTTCCCCACACCGCCGAATAAAGTGTTGGGCGAGTACGACCTGTACTGCTATTCCTACCGCGATACGCTGCACACCGGCGGCCAGACCATGGAAAACCCGTGGCTTGATGAGGCCAGCAGAATGAATCCTTACACTTATAATATAGTGATAAACAGCGAAACGGCTCAAGTCAAGGGTATTGAAGAGGGAGACATCATCTGGGTGGAGTCCAACTATGGACGCAAGACGAGTGGCCCGGTCAAATTGACGGAATCGGTGCACCCGCAGTGCATTGGTATTGCCACCACCGCAGGTCACTGGGTAAAGGGCCAGCCCATTGCCTACGGAAAGGGAGTCTATTTCAACGAGCTTATGGAGCTTGATCTGGAGCACTGCGATCCGGTATCGCTCAGTATCGAGACATCGGCCAAGGTCAAAATCTACAAAGCTCAATAGCGTAAGGAATAAACAAAAAGCGTTTGTAAATGGACTTATAATCAGTGAGATTTTCATATATAATGAAATAGTTGCTAAATCAAGGTATAATCAATTTTGAAAGGCAATTAAAATTTGACTAGGGGTGCCTTTTACGGCTGAGAGAGTGTTAACGCACACTCAACCCTTTAAACCTGATTTGGGTAATTCCAACGTAGGGAAGCAAAATAGAGATGCAAGGCTTACCTGCGGGTAAGCTTTTTTAATTGGAGACAGACGAGTGCTAATCAAAATTGCCGGCGATGAAACCGAGATACCTGATGGCTTTTCAATTAAGCAATTGATGCGGCTGAAGGGTGCGGCTGATAATATTGTTGTCGTGCTGAATGGTGACATCATCGGGGCAGAGAACTGGACAGGCACCATGTTGAACGCGAATGACGAAGTGGAATTGATACAGTTTGTGGCTGGAGGCTAAAGATGGACGATAAACTCAAAATCGGCGATGCGCAACTGGACAGCAGGCTGTTTGTGGGCACCGGTAAATTTGCCGATTATAAGTTAATACCGGAGGTGATCAAGGCATCCAAAACCCAGGTGGTTACGGTAGCTTTGCGCCGGGTCGATTTCGACATTCCGGCGGAGAACATGCTTGAGTATCTTTCCTCGGATGTGATAATGATGCCCAACACATCAGGCGCCCGCAATACTGAGGAAGCGGTGAAAATCGCTCGTATAGCTCGTGCGGCAAGCGGCAGTAACTGGGTGAAAATAGAGGTGATTTCCGACCAGAAATACCTGCTGCCGGATAATTTCGAAACCATCAAGGCTGTCGAGATTCTGGCCAAAGAGGGTTTTGTGGTACTGCCGTATATGAGCCCGGATTTAATGGCGGCCAAGCATATGGTGGATGCAGGGGCAGCGGCCATCATGCCTCTGGGCGCACCCATCGGCACCAACCGCGGGCTCAAAACCAGAGAGCTAGTAAAAGTACTAATCGCTGAAATCGATTTACCGATTATCGTCGATGCCGGAATCGGGCGCCCCTCCGAGGCGGCCGAGGCTATGGAGATGGGATGCGCGGCGGTACTGGTCAACACCGCCATCGCCACCGCGGATGATCCGGTTCTTATGGCCGAGGCCTTCGGGCAGGCCGTAGAGAGCGGTCGCAAGGCTTTTCTGTCCGGTCCCGGAGCCACCGCCGAGCTGGCCAAGGCTTCTTCCCCGCTTACCGGATTTTTAAGAAACGAATAATCAAGGATTACCAAAATGCCCTTCTACGATAAGATAGTTGAGCTGCAGAATATAGATACAGAAGCGATTACGGAAAGCGTCACCGCATCGCAAGTCGCCAAGTTGCTTGATAAATCGGAGCTGCGTTACGAAGATTATTTGGCTTTGCTGTCGCCCGTAGCAGCGCATATGCTGGAGGAGATTGCACAGCGGGCCTACAAGGTGACGTTGCACAATTTCGGGCGCTGCATTCTGCTCTACACACCGTTATACTTGGCCGATTACTGCGTCAACTACTGCGTTTATTGCGGCTTCAACGCCTCCAACCAGATACAAAGGCGCAAGCTGAGCTTGCCAGAAGTAGATCTGGAGGCGCAGGAAATAGTCAAAACAGGGCTGAAGCACATCCTGATACTTACCGGCGAATCGCGCGAGCACTCTCCGGTATCTTATATCAGGGATTGCGTTTGTATCCTGCGAAAGTATTTCTCATCGATCGCAATCGAGATTTATCCGCTGTCTGCGGATGAATATGCTGAGCTTATTGCCGCCGGAGTTGACGGCCTCACCATCTATCAGGAAGTATACGACGAGCAAATATACAGCCGTCTTCACCCGAAAGGGCCGAAGCGTGATTACAGGTTCCGTCTGGAGGCTCCTGAGCGGGCAGGGCGGGCCGGAATCAGGACGATCAATATAGGTCCTCTGCTGGGGCTGGGCAACTGGCCAAGAGAGGTATTTCTGGCCGGAGTGCATGCTGCATATCTACAAAGAAGGTTTCCTGACGTGGAGGTAAGCATCTCGTTTCCCAGGATGAGGCCTCAGTGCGGGGATTATGAGCCTGAGCACCCCGTTTCCGATCAAGAGCTGGTTCAGAGTATCTTGGCATTGCGTTTATTTTTGCCCAGGGTAGGCATTACCATATCAACCAGGGAAAGCGCTATCTTAAGGGATAACCTGATTCCGCTTAGCGTTACCAAGATGTCGGCCGGATCATCTACAGTTGTGGGAGGACATACCGATTCCATAGGTGGTATAGGCCAGTTTGAAATCTCAGACAACCGCACGGTAGATGAGATGCGAGAGGTTATCGCTGGTCACGGCTATAAACCCATCCTTAAAGACTGGCATGATTTAACTTAAGGGGGCACGTGATGAACAAGCGCCAGTTTCCCATAACAGATCTTTACTGTATTACCGCAAGCCAGTATTCGCTGGGACGTTCCAACGAAGAGGTTGTGTCCCGGATGCTGGTAGCTGGGGCTAAAATTATCCAGTACCGCGAGAACGATTTTCCCATGCAGCAGAAGTATCGTGAGTGCCTGGCAATCAAAATTCTGTGTGTTAAATACGAAGCCTGCTTCATCGTAAACGACGATGTTGCTCTGGCCATGGCCGTTGAGGCGGACGGCGTTCATCTGGGACAGGACGACCTGCCTGTTGCCAAAGCCAGGGAGTTGGTGGGAGATAAAATGCTGATCGGCCTTTCCACCCACTCACCCGGGCAGGTCGATGCCGCGGCTAAGCTGGATATAGATTACATCGGAGTCGGGCCTCTTTATTACACCGAAACTAAGGTGGGTGTTTGTGCGCCGGTGGGACTTGAGTACCTGGATTACGTTGTAAAGAACCACCAAATTCCTTTCGTGGCCATAGGAGGCATAAAACACGATAATGTTGCTGATGTGATTATACATGGCGCGAGCTGTGTGGCGCTGGTTACCGAGATTGTGGGCGCCGCCGATATTGGGGCCATGATAAGCGATGTCCGGGTAGAAATATCCAAAGCCAAGGCGGTTTAGATGGCAATAGTTCTTGCTGCGATGAGCGGCGGCGTAGATTCCTCTGTAACGGCTGCCCTGATGAAAGAGGCCGGCCATGATGTGATCGGGGCAACGATGAGTGTGTTCTCCGGCGATGCTTCCACCAAAGGAAGCGTTCATGGTTGCTACGGGCCGGAGGAGCAGGACGATATCACCGATGCACGGAAAGTCGCCGATGCCATCAGAATCCCCTTCCACGTTCTCGACCTCAGGGATAAATACAGGCGGGAGGTGCTGGATTACACCTGTAACGAATATTTCTCCGGCAGAACCCCCAATCCCTGTGTCAGGTGCAACCGCACCATCAAGTTCGACGCCTTCGTCAGCGAAGTCCGCAGCGCCGGTATCGAGTTCGACTATCTGGCCATGGGTCATTATGTACGGGTAGAACATGATGAGCCATCTGGGCGCTATCTACTCAAAAAGGCCAGGGACAAAAACAAGGATCAAACCTATTTTCTTCATTTGTTGTCACAGCAACAACTCGGCATCTGCATTTTCCCGCTGGGAGATTATACAAAGGAAGAGGTTAGAAAAAAGGCAAACGACCTTGGCCTTGATGTGGCGGATAAGGCCGAGAGCCAGAACTTCATAAGCGGCGGCTACTCTCTATTGTTCGACCAACAGCCAGAGGAAGGTCCGATTTTAGATAAAGAGGGAAACGTGCTGGGGCGACACAAGGGTATCCCCTTCTATACCATCGGACAGCGCCGGGGGCTTGGCATAGTGGCTGAAACACCGTTGTACGTAACAGGTATCGACAGCGAGAAGAACGCTGTATATGTTGGCCCCAAAGATGAATTGTTAAGCGATGAACTTACGGCCACAGATCTCAACTGGATAGCTGTCGATCATCTCACCGAGCCGATACAGGTAAAAGCGAAAATAAGATACCGGCACACGCCGGCCGATGCGCTGCTGACGCCTGAAGTCGGCAGTCGGGTGCGCGTTAAGTTTGAAAAACCGCAGATGTCCATCACCCCCGGCCAAGCAGTCGTATTCTATATCGGTGATAACGTGCTGGGTGGAGGCACCATTGAACGGCGGGCGTCGACATAAACTCTTATCACAGCCGCAATAATGACCACAAAAGCTGCCGATATGGCAGCTAATCCGTACCTGCTCTTGTCATGGTGAGTGGGACAGGAGATGGACCTGTCACCTCTGCGATGTAAGGTATGCGGTTCTCCCACATCGATACTGTCACTTTTTAAATCTTCTGGAGGCAAATTGGCGATTAGTTGATCCCAATTTATGCCATGTCTACTATTCATCGCTATACCTCCAACGTCAATTTACTATTGGGTCATGCATATGTCAATGGTATACTAATGCGATATGAGTGAACTAGTCTACAAAACCGTGAACACAAAACAGGAGTTGATTGACGCCTTAAATATTAGACGTCATGTTTTTGTAATCGGACAGAACATAGATGAAAAAATAGTGTTTGATCTCTATGATGATAAGTCATTACACATTATTGTAATGACTGAGGGCAAGACAGTGGGAAGCGTGAGACTTCGCCTACAGGAAGATGGAGAAGCAAAGCTGGAAAGAATGGCAATTCTACCTAATTACAGGAGAAAAGGATTAGGCCAGAATATGCTAACTTTTCTTGAAGGTGAGCTGAGGAAGAGACTGGCAACGAAGATAGTTCTACATGCTCAAAGCGATGTGTCGAAGTTCTATGAAAGGTGTGGTTTTAGCGTGGAAGGTCCCTATTTTTGGGAAGTGGGCATAAAGCACATCAAAATGAAAAAGCAACTGTAAGTCTTGTTACATTGATGCTTACTTCATGTGTTCGGCATGGCTAAGCAGAATGGAATCATCATCAAAACTTTCTCCGGCAGCCTGTTCAAACGCACTTACCAGATCACTCACCTTTAGCCTTCGCTTCCTTTCCGCATCAATATCCACCACTATTTTACCCTTATTCATCATGATAAGCCGAGTGCCGAGATGAAGCGCAACCTCCATGTTATGTGTAACCATTACAGTGGTCATCTGCTCTCGCTCAACGATTTTATCCGTTAATTCTAATACCGTCTTTGCTGTATTTGGGTCAAGCGCGCCGACGTGTTCGTCAAGTAGTAATATGGATGGTTTGCTAATGGTAGCCATTACAAGCGACAAAGCCTGTCTTTGCCCACCTGATAGCGTATTTACCGGGGTTTTTAACCTGTCCTCCAGCCCAAGATTGAGAAGCGAAAGCTCTTTGCGGAATAGTTCTTTGCGCGCTTTACTGACTGCTCTCCTGAGACCTCTGCGTTTTCCGCGTAAAATAGCTAGTGAAAGATTCTCTTCAATGGTTAGATGACCAGCTGTTCCTAGATCAGGTTGTTGCCATACTCTCCCCACAAAACCGGCTCGTTTATATCCAATAAGCCGGGTGACATCATTTTCGCCTATATAGATTTTGCCACCCCGATCCGGAGGGTAGAGGCCCGCGACAATATTCAGCATGGTTGATTTGCCTGCTCCATTACTGCCAATTATGGTGACGAAGTCTTGGTTATGAACATCAAATGTGATATCAGATAAAGCGATCACCTCATCAACTGTTTGCCGGGCAAACGTTTTGGTAACATTCCTCAGTTTTAAAATCGAGTCTGTTTGATTCATATGAATACCAATCACCAACGTTTAGCAGGAGGTAACCAGTCCCCACGCAATTTTTTGCGTATGAATGGCATTGTGAGGACTATTATCACCAAAACTGCTGTTATTAACTTTAAGTCTCCCGGTGCTGCACCCAATCTCAGTACAATAGCGATGAACAATCGATACACGAAGGCACCGCCAATAGCGGCAAGAAGAACCATTGTAATACCCCTAGGACGGAACAGCGCTTCGCCGATAATTACTGAGGCAAGCCCAAGAACAATCATGCCTATTCCCATGCCGACATCACTGAATCCTTGATTCTGTGCCACCAGCGCTCCAGCAAGTGCTACCAGTCCATTTGAGATGGCACACCCAATTAATACAGTCTTATCAGTATCTACCCCAAAGCCGCGTACCATTTCCTCGTTATCGCCGGTTGCCCGTAGAGCCAAACCGATCTCGGTACGCAGAAACCAGGAGAGAAAACCTATTACTAGTATCACTACAATCACAACTAGTACGATTGCCACAATCAATTTGCTTGCACCAGGCATGATCCTGGCCATAATATCGAAGCTGGTAATATCGCGCAGAAGAGGTTCGTTTGCTCCCCCCATTATCCTTAGGTTGACCGAGTAGAGCCCCACCATTACAATGATGCCGCTCAGTAATGCGCTAATCCTTAGTTTTGTATTGAGTAACCCGGTAATAAGGCCTGCACCCATACCTCCAATAAGAGCAATGAAGGTAGCCAAAAAGGGGTTAGCTCCCTGTGAGATCAACACAGCTGCAATGGCACCGCCCAGTGGGAAGGTGCCATCTACACTTAGATCGGGAAACGAAAGCGTGCGAAAGGTAAGATGAATACCAATCGCCACGATGCCGAATACTAACCCCTCATAGCCTGCTAGAGTGAGTATATTTGTTACAACATCCACTTATATGGGCCTTTACTTTCCTTCAATAGGAAAAGCCGTACGATTTACTATTCCTCAATTATATTGGTTGCCACATCAAGTACCGCCTGTGGAATAGTTACGTTCATTCTAGTGGCGGCGGCTGTATTAACATAGGTATCGGTCAAATCCACGCTCTTAACGGGTATATCAGCGGGATCTTCCCCACCCAGAATGCGCGCTGCTACCTCGCCGCACTCTACTCCAAGCTGATAATAATCAATGCCTATTCCTCCGATAGCTCCCTGCTCTACTGTAGCAACATCGGCTGCAAACAGCGGTATATCATTGTCCTCACAGACAATTATTAACGCCGCAACCCCAGACACCACTGTGTTATCGGTGGGTATCCAAATGGCATCTACGTCGTCATCGAGCAACGAAAGAGCAGCTGTCTGCAC
>DAOUZV010000026.1 GCA_030665485.1 Chloroflexota bacterium
TAGGCATCGTTTACCGATTCTATGAGCGTATCTATCGCTTCCTGCGCTCCTGTAGGCGCTTTGTCATACATCGCTTCAAGCAGCGCGACCTGCTTATTGGCCAACGTCTCTAAACGAGTAACTATAACATCGCTCTCAAGCAATGCGGGAGCGGCCGTTCTTGCCCTTTCCAGGTGGTTTGCCATCTGTACTCCAATGTTGTTTGCGCCCTCAAGGTCACCCTCGTCTATCAGCGTCTGCATTTCGTCGCTGCGCCTTTCGGCAAAATTCATATGCAGCTGTGCCTTGTTTTCATTGCCGAATGTCAATCCCATCTGTATTCGCTCTACAATCGTTTTAACTCTGTAGAGAGGATCGCCCGGCATGCTGTTGGCCGAGGCTATACCCGTACCGCCGCCTACCACGAAAATAACCAGTACTGCCAAGGCAACAGTTGCCCACTTAAAGCGCCATCTGCGGGGAGCAGACTCGCTTTTTGCCGTCTTTTTCTCTTTTGCTGCAAGCGCCGATTGGAACCTGTAGCGTGCTGCCGCCTTAAATTCAGGGCGCGGTTTTATCTGGGAAGTTGTATCTGTAACCGCCTGCGATATAGCAAGCAGGGACTTCAGCTCATCGGCCAGATCGGGATAGCTGGCCAGACAGCTATCCAGCGGCTCACCTGCAGCCATTCTTTCTATACAATCGTTTAATACTTCTTCTATTCTTTCCATGATTACCACCCCCCGCTCAGGGCTTTTCTCAATGCCGCCACCGCGCTATGCTGCAACGCTTTTACTGCACCATCGCTCTTGCCCATCGATTTGGCCGTCTCCGTTATGGAAAGGTCGCTGGTAAAACGGAGTAGTACTACCTGCCTCTGCAAATCTGTAAGTTTACCTATCGCTATCTTCAGTTCACCCATCTTCAGGTTAAGTTCCGCCGCAGACGCCGTATCCATCCCTCCATCCACTATCGCATCATCCAGCGGCAGGTTCTGCCTTTTGCTCATCTTTCTGTGATAATCCACAACCTGATTATGCGCAATCCTGAAAAGCCAGGCAGAAAACGGCGTTCCCTTCCACTTGAAGGACCCGATGGACTCCAGCGTGTTCAAAAACACCTGCTCGGTCAAATCCTCGGCCTCCGTTCTATCGCCCAACCTAACCGCAATATAGCGATAAATCCTGTCGAAGTACTCTTCATATATCTGAGCAAAGGCATTTTGATCTCCTTTTTTAGCCCGCTCAACTATATCTTTTTCATATTGCACAAGACAAATCCAAAAGATGATAAAGTAATAGCTATTATCCAGTGCATCTATTGTAACGAAAGAGTAGTAGAAAAGATAGCTCACATGACTACCCAGTTATGTTAAAATGTAAAACCATGAAGCTTTCAATACGCCCCATGCAGCCTGCCGATATCAAGCAGGTAAAGGAGATCGACCGACAGGCCTTCCCCACCCTGGAAACCAGCCTGTCTTTTAAAAAAGAGCTACGTAACGAGATCGCAAGATACATCGTTGCATACGAACCAGCCAATGAGAGCAGGACTCCCTCGGTCCAAACGACAAACGAGTCTGTATTCAGTCGCACCATTCATAAAATAAGGATGCTTGCCCTCGGACCGCCTCCCACCAAACAGAGCATCGTCGGTTTTGCCGGCGTATGGTTCATGGCGGGTGAGGCACATCTGATAACCATCGCCGTAAGGGAGGCCCACAGGGGCTTGAGCGTGGGCGAATACCTGCTTGCTGCTGTGATAGAGATCGCCATCGAGGCCAAGGCTGGATTTGTCACATTGGAGGTACGTTCCTCCAATCAGGCGGCGCAGTCCCTGTACGAAAAATACGGATTTGCCAAAACCGGCAAAAGGAAGGGTTATTACTCTGATACCAGAGAGGATGCCATTATCATGACCACGGATGGCATTAACACGGAAGATTTTAAAAACCGTTTTGAGCAAATTAAGAAAAATTGCTTAAGCAAATAGCTACAAAAGTAGAACACTTGTTTTAATTTTGCACCTGTGATATGATGCATCCAAGCTGGAGGAGATATGAGCAACGAGAAAGATAAAGCTTTAGAACTGGCCATAATGCAGATAGAAAAGCAATTCGGCCGCGGCTCCATCATGAAGATGGGCGAGGTATCGGCCAAAATGGCGGTGGATGTAATACCCACCGGTTCGCTGGCGCTGGACATAGCTTTAGGAGTGGGCGGCATACCACGCGGCAGAGTCACCGAGATGTATGGGGCCGAGGCATCGGGCAAATCCACATTGGCGCAGCACATCATCGCAGAGGCCCAGAAACTGGATGGCAAGGCTGCTTATGTGGACGTTGAACATGCGCTGGACCCTGCCTATGCAGCAAAATGCGGCGTCGTGGTGGATGAATTGCTTATCTCGCAGCCTGACACCGGCGAGGAAGCCCTTGAGATAACCGAGGCGCTGGTACGTAGCGGCGCGATCGATGTGATTGTGATCGACAGCGTGGCGGCACTGGTCCCCAGAGCCGAGATCGAGGGAGAGATGGGCGACGCCTTCGTCGGATTGCAGGCCAGGCTCATGTCCCAGGCTTTAAGAAAGCTCACCGGCACCATCAGCAAATCGCACACCGCGGTGATATTTATCAACCAGCTACGAGAGAAGGTGGGCATAATCTTCGGCAGCCCCGAGGTAACGCCCGGCGGACGCGCCCTCAAGTTTTACAGCTCTGTGAGGATTGATCTCAGACGAGGAGAGCCCATCAAGCACGGCAGCGAGATAGTCGGCGGCCGCGTCAAGGCCAAAATAGTGAAGAACAAGGTTGCAACTCCTTTCAGATTCGCCCAATACGATATCATGTATGGTGAGGGGATCAGCAAACAGGGCGACATCATCGACCTGGGAGTCGAGATGGGCATCATCCAGAAAAGCGGCGCTTTCCTGTCCTACGGTGATACGCGATTAGGTCAGGGTCGAGAGAACGCCAAGGAGTTTCTGCACCAGAACGTAGGAATAGCCCAAGAGCTCGAAGAAAAGATAAGAACGCAGGCCAATATACCCGCAAAACCTGCTAACTCAAACTCTAAAGCTGATTCTTAAAAACAAGCGTTATCTGATGAGCAAAACCAGAACCGTCACCTCCATCACACGTCAAAAGGGACGTCAAAATCGTGTCAGCATCTTCCTAGATGACAAATACGGCTTCGGTTTAAGTCTTGATGTTGTCCACGAGTTCAACATTCACAAAGGCCAACAGTTAACAGCGCAGGAAATCTCCATAATCAACGAGTTTGAGTTATTCCATAAAGCAGCAAACACTGCACTGCGTTACGTTAGCTACCGCCCCAGAAGCGAATCGGAGATAAGAACCAGGCTGCGCCGCCAGAAATACGAAAACGCCCTTATCGACAAGGTAATGGATAAGCTCAAGCAGCAGAGAGTGATAGATGACCTTTCCTTCGCCGAGTTCTGGAAGGACAGCCGCGAGTTTTTCAGCCCCAGAAGCAAACGATTAATTAAGCTGGAACTGCGCCGCAAGGGAGTAACTGACGAGATAGCCGAAAGAACAACCAGCGATGTTGATGACCAGGCCGGTGCCTACAAAGCCGCTCAAAAAAAAGCCAATTCCATGAAAAGCCTGGAATTTGATAGATTTCAAAAAAAGCTGTTCAGCTTCCTTCATAATCGCGGATTCGGCTATCATATTATACGCCCCGTAATCGAAAAGGTGTGGGCAGAACTAGGGCGTGAAAAGGCCGCAGACTGAAAGATAGCGGTACCATCAAATCTACGGCCTTATTTTCTACTCTTGATTAGCCTCAGCGGTCTCATCGGTCTCAGCGGTCTCAGCAGCCTCAGCAGCCTCAGCAGCCTTAGCGGCCTCAGCGGCCTCTTCCTCGGCATCTGCCGCGGAAAGACGCACTGTACCGATTCTGGCTACGTCATGCTCGGAGTCAGTGATAATGGTCACACCTTGCGGGGGCACAATATCGCCAACTAGTATCGCCTGATGCGCCTCTTCCAGTACACTGATATCTATCTCAATGTGATCCGGAATGCCATCGGGAAGACATTCGATAGTAATGCTGTCAAGCTCACGCATCAGCATGTTGCCCTTAACCTTAAGCGCCGGAGGCTCGCCCAGCAACACAATGGGCACATCAACCTTAATATTGTCGGTCATTCGCACCTTATAGAAATCTACGTGCAAAAGTTTGCCCTTAATCGGGTCCCTCTGTATCTCTCGCGCGACAACTTTTGTCACCTTTTTCAGCTTATCAACTTTTAAATCAACTAGATGGGTTTTACCTGCTTTACTTATAACGTGTTTAAGATCCAAAGCGTCGCATTGTAGAGGAGTTGGCTTAACATCTTGCCCAAAAAGATGCACCGGGATTATCCCACCGCGACGCAAGGCTCTAACCTTCTTACCTAAAACTTTTCTTGTTGCAGCTATTAACTCTATCTTCTCCATACCGCCTCCTGCTCTTATATTTATACCCTAAAACAGCCCCTTTAAGCAAGTTTGAAGCAGACTAAAATCTTTTTGCCCAAATAATCAGGGGTATTTATGAAGCGCAATGTGACATCTGGAACACAGCGGCATCATGTGATGTGATACGAAGACAACCGGCAAAAAGCAGCCTAACGTACGGCTTGTGTACGAATGAAGGAGATGAATTCTGTGAGCAAGCGAGATACTATGTGCTCCTTGCGGTATACGCAATAAAAGTCGCGGCCAAGCTTTATGCCATCAATCGGAACTTGCTTTACCAAGCCAAGCATCACACTCTTCTTGATCGCCAGGCTGGAAACAAACGCTACGCCTATGCCCTCCTCCACCGCCGAAACGATTGATTGAGAGGTGCTCAAGACTAGTTTGGGCTCAAAATGCTTGGCATCATAACCGACGTTAAACAGCAGTTTTTCCAGACTGCGTCGAGTCCCCGACGATTCCTCCCTGGAAATCATCGGCTCACCCTCTATTTCAGCAAACGTAATCTTCTTTTTCCTGGCAAAGGGATGAGCCTTGGGAACAATAAGAACTATTTCGTCCTGCGCCATCTTGAAGCACTCCAGGTCGCTACCTTCGGGAGCAACACCGCAAAAACCTATCTCGTACTGCCCAACCTTGATGTCATTTATAACATTCACAGAGTCGGAAATAGCTACCTGTACACTTATAGACGGATAACGCCGCTTGAACTCACTTAAGAAAGACGGCAACAGAAATTCACCGGGAATGGTGCTGGCGGCTATTATCAGCTCTCCGGTAACCTCATCGCGCAGCTTTTCTATCTCGTCAAGCATAGAAGCATATCCCCTCTGGACACGCTCAGCGAATTTGACCATATGCTTGCCCGCCTCAGTAAGGATCACCTTTTTCATGCGCCTATCGATCAAACGCACGCCTAGATCCTGCTCCAGGCGCTGAATTTGAAAAGAGACAGCCGGCTGACTGATGGATAGCTGCTTGGCAACTTCGGAGAAGTTACCCTCTTCTATCACTTTAAGAAAGGTTGTTAGATATTCCAAATTCATACATTAACGCTTATCATAAATATATTTTATATTGACGGTAAGATTTTCTTATGATATTATCTCCGTACATATTGTATGACAAAAAAGGCAAAACGACAATAACCGATTATATAACAAGAGATGATGGTAGGCAAAAACAACAATTGACGAGTAGGAGAAGATGGCTCAGGAAATAGACGCACGCAATCTGGTATGCCCGCAGCCTGTGGTGCTTACCAAAAAAGCGCTTGAGAATACCGATGAAGTAACCACCATTGTTGATAACGATGTGGCGAAAGACAACGTATCTAAACTAGCACAAAGCGCCGGTTGCAACGTCAATGTGGAGCAAAAAGATGACGGTATCTATTTGATGCTCAAAAAACAAAGTGCCTCATCGACCAGTAACGACCCCCGAAGTACCGCCGGAACGGTCGTTTTCATCGGCTCGGATATCATCGGACGTGGAGAAAATACAGCGCTGGGCAGTTTGCTGATGCAGAGCTTCCTTCATACCGTGGGTGAATTCAAAGCAGGGCTTCAAACCATCATCATGATGAACAACGGCGTAAAACTGGCCACAAGCGACTCACCCCCTCTGGGAGAGCTGCAGCAAATGGAAAAACAGGGTGTTGAGATACTGGTCTGCGGAACGTGCCTGGATCGTCTGGGGCTTATGGATAAAGTGGCTACAGGTCAGGTCTCCAACATGTACACCATCGCCGAAACTATGATAAAGGCAAGCAAGGTCATTTCTTTGTAATTACTTCAAGGGGGTGATGGAACCGGTGTTCCCCGCGGTCTGCAAAACCGTGCGCTGACTTTGAAGATAAGAGTTGCGGTGGGTTCGACTCCCTGCCACCCCCTCAAGGCTTCTTCTTCATCCTAGTGCGATTACTTCTGATCCAGTGTCAATATATCTCGGCCACGCCAATTTGGCTCCACTTGCAATATGCTTTATAATGGCAAAAATTAGTCATGCTCAAATAATTCATGGAGTCAACATATGGAGAACCCCGAAAAAATACGTCTTACCCAAACAGTTAAAAGTGCCGGTTGAGCCTGTAAGATAGGTCCGGGTGACCTAGCAAAAGCGCTGGCAGACCTGCCAGAGAGCACCGATCCCAACCTGATAGTGGGAATAGCCGGTGCGGAGGATGCTGGCGTCTACAAGCTTACCGAAGATCTGGCCGTTATACAAACGCTGGACTTTTTTACGCCCATCGTTGATGATCCCTATACCTTCGGCCAGGTGGCCGCCGCCAACGCCCTTTCGGATGTTTATGCTATGGGCGGTAAGCCCATAACGGCAATGAACATCGTGTGCTTCCCAGTAAAAACGATGGACATGGCCATACTGAAGGACATACTTAAGGGCAGCCTCGACAAGCTGATGGAGGCGGAAGTAACGCTGGTCGGCGGGCACAGCGTTGAGGATAATGAGCTTAAGTATGGTCTATCCATCACTGGAATAATTCATCCGGATAAGGTTCTAAGAAATACCGGTGCAAGAGCCGGAGACAAGCTCATCCTCACCAAATCGCTGGGCACCGGTATTATCAACACCTCGCTCAAAGGTGACATGGCTTCAGATGAGGCGGTGGCCAAGGCGATTGACTGCATGACCACGCTTAATAGAACCGCTTCGGAGCTCATGCCTGATTACGATGTCAGTGCTTGTACAGACGTAACCGGCTTCGGGCTGCTGGGCCACGCCTGCGAGATGGTTGAAGGAACCGACATCGGCATGAAAATATACGCACAATCCGTTCCATACATCCCCGAGGCCGCAGAGTACGCCAAGATGGGCTTTCTGCCCGGAGGCCTGCACCGCAACAGGGATTTCAGGGAGCACATGGTGCAAATAGAGCAAAGCGTCCCCGAATACCTGCAGGATATACTCTACGACCCGCAGACGTCCGGCGGCCTGCTCATCGCCGTCAGCGAATCCCACGCAGCGGGTCTGCTCAAAAAACTATCCGATGCTGGTATTGCCGATGCTAAAATGATCGGAGAGGTAGTAGCGCAACCAAAGGGAAAGATAGCCGTAACCTAGCATGATAGAGATAGAAATACCCGGGAGATACAGCTTTGCACTTGAGCATCTCCTGCTCGACGTCAATGGAACTGTAGCTGTTGACGGCGTTATCATCGATGGAGTTAAACAGCGACTGAAAGAACTGAGCCAAAAGCTTAATATCTACCTTATCACCGCCAACACTCAGAACAACGCCGACTATCTGCAAAAAGAACTGAGCATAGAGCCGCACATAATTAGCCCGGGGCAGGAAGCAACGCAGAAGCTGTCGATGACAAACCTGCTGGGCAAGGAAAAATGCGTTGCCATCGGCAACGGCGCAAACGATGTGTTGATGCTAAAGCAAAGTGCTATAGGAATATGCATTATCGGTAAAGAGGGCGCGTCGGCTGAAGCGGTGCAACATTCCGATATTGTGGTTTATGACGTAAACAACGCGCTTGATCTTCTACTATACCGCAAACGGCTTATTGCAACTCTGCGTAAATAAATGAGCCTGATTATAGATATATCTGGCTGGCCAAAACCTTGCCGCTTTTTGTAAGAAACACCCTCGCGATGATGTTGGCCAGCTTTTCTTTATCCCGAATATTATATTCATTCTTCAGATTCACCAGCCAGTCGGCATCGTACAGTATTTTGAAATTGATGGTTTTCACCTTGCCGGGGCTGTGATGATGAGCGATTATTTCACAGATTTCATCGATTTGGCTCGGCTCAAATCCTAATTTGGTTAGGATTTGCCGCGCAATAGGAGGTCCCTCTATCTCCTGGTACTTGCCGCCTGTGCTGCCGTACTTCTTTTCCGCCTCATGCATGCCAATGTCATGCAGCACCGCCGCTGCAATCACTATAATATAGTCGCCACCCTCAGATTCCAACATCCTTTCAGCATAATCGGTTACGCGAAGCGCATGGTTGATCCTTTTAGCATCTTCGCTAAAGTAAGACTGCATTTCACTTACAAGCGACGATTTGACAGCATCCAATTTACACCCTCTAACACTTACTACAGCAGCTTTGTGGATTCCGTCGGACGGGGCACCTTCACCACTAGAACACGAAATATGCCGTTGCTTTCGTTGTACCAGCAGTGCGGTATCTTCGCGGGACTTTCTATAAGCGTATCCGGCCCCACCTCCTGCTTTTCGTCCCCGATCTCCACTATCCCTCTGCCATCGAGCACGTAGAAAAAAACGTCAACCGGCGTAACATGTTTCTTTAGCGCCTGACCCGGATGCAATTCAATATGCATTGCCTGCGCATACTCGGTATCATAGAGTTTTTTAACGTCGGCGTTGTGTGGATTGGGGTGTTCTGGGGCTGAATTAACATTGATTATCTTCATTGGTAACCTCCGATTTGAAAAAGGCCTGCATTGCGGCCACATCGGAATGTTTGCCGCAGACTCCCGTGGTAGTACATGCCTCTCCCTTTGCTACTTGCTCACACTGATAACAAAACATACTCATCTAAATTACTCCCCTATCTTCAATTAAGCGATTTTAGTCTTCAATCGCTCTTCATACAGGATAGCGGACTTATTATTAGTTTCATTATGATGTAAATCATATACGGAAGGTAAGCTATGCCGACAGGCTGTATCTTAGTGCGCTCTGCATATGTATCATAGAGGTATCGAGCAGTGGTATGCCCAGTTTTTCTGCGCATGATTTATCAAGCAGCAATGGTATCTCGGTGCACCCCAAAATCAGGCCTTGTATCGACAGCTCATCCTTCAACCTGCGTGCGATTTTTAGAAAAGTATCGCGGGTTTCACCGGTAAATATTCCTCGCGCCAGTTCGTTTACCACCCTGCCGCTTATATAAGCCTGCTCCTCGTCGCTGGGAACGACCATCGAGATACCGCTTTTATCAAATACCTTCTGATAAAAGCCCGATTTCATCGTGGGCGCTGCACCGAACAATCCCACCTTGGTCAGACCCAAACGTGCGACCTCTTTGCACGCCTCTTCGACAATACTAAGTAACGGAATCGGAGACTTTGACGCTATTTCATCGTAATACCGATGCATGGCGTTGCAGGCGATTATGGCAAAATCGGCTCCGGCCTTATGCAGAGAACCGATAGCCTCCAGCAGTTTTACTTGCGCTGCGTCTTCCTGACCACTGCTGCGTTGTGCCATGATCTCTTTCATATTGACACTGTAGATGATAACCTCAGGGTAAGCACCGTCGAGGTCTTCTATCTGGCGGCATAGGTCAATGAAAATGCGGTAGTAATACAGGGTCGACTCAGGGCCTAACCCTCCCACAACACCTATTTTTTTCATATCAGAGCCTTTATACTTCTATTCATCGACAGGTTTATACGCTATGCCCTCGATCTCAAGCAGCATGCCCGGCATTGCCAGCCCGCCTATAACTGTGGAACGTGCCGGATATGGCATTTTGAAATACTGGCGGTAAACCTTGTTCATATTGCCAAATTCAGCAGCGTCGCATAGAAAGACGGTCAACTTGACCAGATCGTCTAGTGACGCACCAGCAGCGGCCAGTGTCCTTTTCATATTCTCAAAACACTGCGCGGTTTGCTCCGCAACAGTTTTGAGCTCCTTGCCATCGGCGTCTACAGTACCCACGGAGCCCGAAAGAAAAATATAATCACCCGCCCGAACCGCGGGCGAAAAAGGATGATCCGGCCAATTCGGCAAACTAATAACTTCCTTTGTCATTAATGTCAACCTCTCATAAATCCGCTTATTTTGTATTGTTCTATATTTTATACCACAACCAGTCGACATATACCACGGCCATTACGGAGCAAATGATGGGTCAGTGAGTTCAGGTGGTATCCATCTGGTTTTTACCCCTGTTAGCCCATTAAGGGCATTACCCCGCAGCAGCCGAAAAAATGATACAATATTACCAACCAAAAACTATGGCGACTTAAAGATACCAGAGATTAACCCCGCAAGACAGCTGCTGTGCTTACATGTACTACATACTGTAAGGCGTGGCCATCATGGGAGGCAGAGGGTCTATCCTCAGTTGCATACATACCGAAGAAGACACAGACAAGACGGTGCAGGTACTGGCCAATTTCATCGAGGCGATGATGGCCGACGGAACTTTTACAAACGACTTTTTTTAATAATCTCAAGTGGAGGAAGATGACATGACGGAGAAGATAAAAGCGATACAGTTCGGTTGCGGTCCTGTGGGTTGTGCCGTGGCCAAGCTGGCTTACAAACGCCAGAATATAGAGTTGGTGGGAGCGGTGGATGTCGACCCTGCCAAAGTGGGTAAAGATTTGGGCGAGGTTATGGGAACGAGTACCCTTCTGGGCGTCACTATAACTGACAATATCAACGAAATCCTTGCCAACCAGAAAGTGGATGTTGTGTTTCACCAGACCGCCTCCACTATGAAGACGGTAACGCCGCAGCTAGTACAGTTGATAGAGCTCGGTCTTAACGTTGTTTCATCTGCAGAGGAGTTGTCATACCCTTATATCTCCAACTATGATCTGGCTAATGCGGTAAACGATGCGGCCAAAGCTCATAACGTATCGGTTCTGGGCACAGGCATCAACCCCGGATTCTTGATGGATACCTGGCCTATTGCCATGACCGCCGTCTGTGAGCAAGTAACCTATATAAAATCAAAACGTGTGCAAAACGCCACAACCCGCAGGCTGCCCTTCCAGAAGAAGATAGGTGCCGGCTGCACTCTAACGGAATTCGATGAACTGGTTGAGGCCAAAACACTAAGGCATGTCGGCCTTACCGAATCCATATATATGATCGCCGCCGGTCTGGGCTGGAAGCTGTCCAAGGTAACCGAAAGCATCGGGCCGGTAATAGCCGAAGAACTCGCCCAGAGCCAGTACATAACGGTGGAGCCAGGACAA
>DAOUZV010000078.1 GCA_030665485.1 Chloroflexota bacterium
AGCTGGTTTGCCTTAAATATCCTAACATGTCCACCGGGATGATTGTAGTAGTCGCTGTCTATCTTCCAGTTCAAGGATTCGGACAGATAGGTTGGCACGGTTACTGCAATGCTTCCTCTGTTCTTGAGAACCCGCACCAATTCTATCATGCCGCGTTCTTCGTCATCCACATGCTCCAGCACTTCTGAGCAGATGATCTTATCAAAACAGGTGTCTTTGAAGGGAAGTTTGAGGCTGTCTGATGTCATGGCCTCGCCCCATCCTATGGCCTCGCCCGTCTGGTCCATGTATTTGGTCAGTATCTTGGTTTTCTTAACATCGTTTTCAAGTATGTCGACGCTGCAAATTCTGCACTTTGCCAGCTTGCAGATGTGCAGTGTGTGCCTGCCGGTGCCGCAGCCGGCATCCAGTACCTGATCTCCGTCTTTGATCTTAAGCAGATTGAAATCAACCGTCAGCAATTGACGACCTCTCTGTAAACATCCAGTGTGGCCTTGGCTGATTTGGCCCAGGTGAAGCGCTGTTTGACTCGCTCTACTCCAGCTGTGCCCATCTTGCGCCGCAACTCTGGATCATCTATAAGCTTTTAGATCGCGATAGCCAGCGCCTGAGGATTTATCGGGGGCACCAGGATCCCCGTTACATTGTCTACGATTACCTCGGGAAGAGCGCCTGCGGTGGTGCCGACGATCGGAACGCCGCAGGCCATGGCCTCGGCCGCAGGCAGCCCGAACCCCTCATAGATGGAGGGGGATACCGCTATTTGAGCGACGGCGTATTTCTTGGCAACCTCGCCGTGGCTTAGTCTGCCGGTGAAGGTAACCATGTTCCGCAATCCATATTCCTTGACCAGTCCTGGCGCGTAGTCGTTGCCCGGCGGTTTATCATCGACAATCGTAAGTTTTACCTGACCTCGCATAAGAGCCAGTGCCTGAAGCAGATATACGATGCCTTTGTTGCGGTCTCTGGTATTGGTTGCCACTATAATGCTGGCAGGTTCTTTTTTGATATCATCGCGTTTTTTGAAGATATCTGTATCGACGCCGTTATAAACCACGCGCAGTTTGCTATTGGAAACCTTGAAGGCTTTTCGGACCTTATCCGCCGAGCTTTCTGAAACGGTTATTACTCTGTCCATACGTTTAGTCACGATGCGTTGCATGAAGAAGGGATAGAACATTATCCTTCCCCACTTCTGTTTGAAACTTGTAGTGTGTGTCAGGTCGGAATGTCTATCTATCGATAACGGATGATGCACTGTGGCCACTATCGGCGTTTTCAGGCTTTTAATCAGCAGGTTGCCGTATGCCAACGTCTGGTTGTCGTGAATGATGTCGAACCTGTGCTGTTTTATCAGATCGCGCAGTTTCAGGTACGATCGTATGCCGAAGGTAAACATCTCAGGGAACATGCCCATGCGGGTAGCGGCAAGCTCGTAAAGGTTGAGCGGTTTGAAAACCCGAAAGGGCTTTTCTTTGGACAGGAAGTTTTTCTGCGATTCAAACAGGTTGAGATTGGGTATCTTATGAATCCGTGCGCCATCTGCGATGATGGGATATGGAGGACCTACGATTATGTCGACCTCGTGGCCCGTCTTTCTATACTCCTTGGCCAGGTAGTGAATGTACACACCTTGACCGCCGGAGTACATATTCCCTCTATTGCATAGCAGGCAAATTCTCATGAGGCTATTTATCTATGCCCGTGATGATTGTGAGCAGTGCAGCAACGCTTTTAGCATCGCAGATCTCACCGGAGGATATAAATTGTGGGATCTCTGAAAGGGGAACCTTAATGACATCTATATGTTCGTCGTCATCGGCGCTTAGTTTGCTCGGCACCAAATCAGTCGCCAGATATAAATGCAGAAACTCGGTGCAGTAGCCGGGGCTGGCGTACACGCCACCTATTTTTTTAAGCTGCTTTGGCAGGTATCCAGTCTCCTCCTGCATTTCCCGCAGGGCGCTGGTATCTGGATCTTCCCCATCTTCAACACCGCCGGCGGGTATTTCTAGTAACGCTTTTTCTATCGGCTTACGGTATTGCTTTACCAGCAGAACGTTTTCTTGTCCGTCCAGCGCTACAATGGCTACAACGTCGTTGTGTTCAATTATCTCTCTTTTAGTTTTTCTGCCGTTTGGCAGCTTTACCGTATCATCTCTTAGATTGACTATGCGTCCTTTGTATATAATCTTGCTTTCAACAGTTACTTCCTCTAACAAATAATGCTCCTGATCTGTTGTTGATAATACGTATGGTATTTTATGGATTGACGGCGTAGATTAATCCTACCTCATCGCAGTCTGGGAACTTGGGGCATCTCTGGCATTCGCCCCATACCTTGTGGGGTAGTTCTTTTTTATCCACCTCCACAAATCCGTATCTCTTAAAAAAGTCGGGTTCGTAGGTAAGACAAAAGATCGTATGAATGCCGAGGTCTTTTCCCTCCTCAAGACAAGCTTCAACCAGGGCGGAACCTAAATCCTCATTCTGTTTATCTTCAAGTACGGCCAGTCCCTTTATTTCGGCAAGGTCGGCCCAGTTTATATGAAGTGCGGCGCAGGCAACGAGCTTATCGTTTTCCTTGACAACGAAATAATCCCTGACGTTCTCATATATTTCGGCAAGTGAACGAGGCAGCATTACGTTCTTTGAGGCAAAATGGTTTATCAGTTTATGAATTTGTGAAGCATCGGCTATCTTGGCCTTGTCTACTTTCACCTGCTGTCTCCTAAAGCTCCTTTTTGCTTGACAGTTTATGAGTCATTACTTGGTAGAAGTAATTTTCTGGCTGAATTCTTAAGAAATTTGCGTTGTAGGGGCTTCTGCTTATCCTGATTCTATCTCCACTTGAAATTTCGGTTTCTACCTGTCCGTCTATGCTTAAGATGGCCTTGTGATCGAAATCTACCTTGAACTCTATAATAGATGTCGGAGACAAAATCAGAGGTGTAGATAGGCTTAAATGTGCCGCAACTGGAAGCAGCAACATTTCCTTGGCCCTGGGATTAAGTATCGGTCCCCCGCAGGATAGAGAGTATCCGGTGCTGCCTGTTGCAGTCGACACGATAACGCCATCCGCTTTGTAGGTGGTAAGGTGTGCCCCGTCGATGCTGGTACTAACGTTTATGACTCGCATTTTCTGCCCGCGTCCAATTGCGATATCGTTAAGAGCGTTAAATACGACTTTGCCGGCTTTCACTGGATTGACTTCGGCCTGTATCATGGCACGCTCGTCTATCCATCCTTGGCCGTTCAAAAAGCGGGGTAATTTATCGATCGCGTCTTTGGCCGCTACCTCGGTCAAAAATCCCAGTTTTCCCAGGTTTATGCCAAGGATTGGTATTGACCATGGCACTGCGACCCGTGCTGCCTTGAGAATGGTGCCGTCGCCGCCTATGCTGATCAGCAGCGATGTGCCCACTGCCAACTCTTTTGCCCTCTCATCATCCCAGGAAGAACATAGCCATGCAGAAGATCCCATCTGGGGCAGTTTGGACTCAAGCTCGTGAGCTAGATTATCGGATGCTGGTATTGAGGGATTGTATATTATTCCTGTTGAGGTATATTTATTCACTTTTATTTTCCGATTGATTTGTGTGTTATTAGCATATTGTTAGTATTAGCGAAAGTCAAGGGTGTTCTCAAAAGGAGACCATGGTGGTACAATCACATCTAAATGATCTTGTGTTGGGGGTCTAAACGTTGGCTGAAGAACTAGGATTAACGCGTTGTGGTGGTACCGAGTTTGCGTGGGGCACAAGAACATATGTAATGGGCATCGTCAACGTTACCCCCGATTCGTTCTCTGGCGATGGTCTGTCTGGCAGCGTTGCCGCGTCGCTTGACCAAGCCAGACGCTTTGTTGCGGATGGTGCAGATATAATCGACATCGGCGGTGAGTCCACCCGTCCCGGTTCCGCACCGATCAACGCTGATGAAGAGCTGAAACGCGTGCTACCGGTTATTGAACGATTGGCAAAGGAGATATCCGTTCCCATCAGCATCGATACCTATCGTGCTGAAGTAGCAAAAAGAGCAATTGAGGCTGGCGCGCATATGATCAACGACGTTTGGGGGCTGAAAAAGGATCTGGATATGGCAAAGGTAGCAGCCAGTTACGATACCCCTGTTATCATCACCCAGAATCAGCGCGGTTCTTCATATGTGGACTTAATCCCCGACCTTATCGCTGATTTGAAGATAACCATTGATATGGCCCTAAGTGCTGGTATCAAGTGGGAGAACATTATACTTGATCCGGGCGTGGGTTTCGGTAAAACGGTGGAGCAGAACCTGGAGATTGTTCGTCGTTTGGTGGAATTGAAAGTGCTGAAGCGCCCTATATTGCTCGGTACATCGCGCAAGTCGTTCATTGGTTACGCCCTAGACCTACCTGTCGAACAGCGCCTTGAGGGTACGGCGGCAACGGTGGCTATCGGTATTGCCAACGGCGCCGATATAATGCGGGTGCACGATGTAAAGGAGATGGCGCTGGTTGTGAAGATGAGCGATGCTGTGGTAAGGCCGGGATACTACAAGACGGAAGGCTAGTATGTCTGTCTATCTTGGACTGGGATCGAATTTGGGTGATCGGGAGCGTAATCTGCTTGATGCCATCGAGCGCCTTGGCGAGGAAGTCGTAGTTCAACAGATATCTTCCCCATACGATACGGAGCCTGTAGGGTATGATGATCAGCCGAGATTTTTAAACGCAGTCGTTAAGGGGAAGACAAAGCTGCCCCCCGATGCTTTACTCAAGTTTGTAAAGAAGATAGAGGTTGATCTGGGTCGAGCAGCCAGTTTTATTAATGCTCCACGTTTAATAGACATAGATATTTTACTGTACGACGATGTAGTAATAGACACGCCATCGCTGACTATCCCGCACTCCAGATATGCAGAGAGGGCATTCGTGCTGGTTCCGCTTGTCGAAATAGCATCTGAAGTGGTTTGTCCGGTTCGGCAAAAGTCGGTAAGGGAATTGGCAGATATGCTTGATAGCAATGACGGTATTGTCAGTAAAGAATGGACAAGGAGGTAACATGTTTGAGATATCGGTGAGGAAGCACTTCGATGCGGCGCACTATTTGAGAGAGTACAACGGCAAGTGTGAGGAGCTGCACGGGCATCGTTTCGAGGTTGTGGTTAGTTTAAAAAGTGACAAACTCAATGAAATTGGGTTAGCCTATGATTTTACCGAACTCAAGAGACTGTTGGGTGAGATTCTAGACAAGTATGATCACACCTGCATAAATGAAGTGGAGCCATTTGATAAGCTGAATGCCTCATCGGAGAATATTGCTGTGGACATCTACGAGCAGCTAAAAGAAAAACTAGGAGAATTCTCCACACATCTATCAAGCGTTCAGGTGTGGGAATCTCCCAATTCCTGTGTGACATTTAGTCTATGATACCAAACAGGCCTAAGTGCACATCGTGCCTGAGATGCTCCTTTTAGGCCTGTTTGGTATGAAGTCTTATTCGCCGGCGGGAGGCTCGGCTACCTCTTCCTCTTCCTCTTCCGCCGGAGGTAATTCAACCTTTGTGGAAAGCATGGTCCAGCCGATCCATATACCCAACAGCATAACCAGCGAAACGCCAGCTGCTACCGGTACACCTATGGCCCACCTCCACCATTGCCCTCCGAGCACTATGCCTAAATAGAATAGAACTAACACGGCGACGGCTAGTATACAAATTAACAGTCCACCCAGTCTGGCTTTATCCATATCTTTATTTTACCCCCTTGCTCTATTTTATATTGGTATCTGTCTTACTTAATGTATATCCGGTGGCAGTAAATTGGGAATGGTCTCTTTTATTGGGTAATCCTCCGAGCACTTGGCGCAGTGCAAAGAGCCGGTCACTACTTCCTGTTTATCCTCCTCCTCAATGCTAAGTGTAAGCTCGCTTTTACAGACGGGG
>DAOUZV010000152.1 GCA_030665485.1 Chloroflexota bacterium
CGGTATAGGCGATCCCGACATACCAACACCTCCTCACATACTGAACCGCCTAATTGAAGCTGCCAAAGACCCGGCGAACCATCGTTATCCCGAATCGGCGGGGTTGCCAGAGTTAAGGCAGGCAATAGCAAACTGGTACAAGTCCCGCTTCGGCGTAACGCTTGACCCCGAAAAGCAGGTTGTGCCGCCCATCGGAGGCAAGGAGGCTATCGGTCATATTGCGCTATGTTTCATCGACCCCGGCGATATAGCGCTGGTGCCTGATCCCGGTTATCCGGTATATGCCATCGGCACCATGTTCGCCGGAGGTGAGTCATATTACATGCCCCTGACAGAGAAAAACGACTTTTTGCCCGATCTGGAAGCTATTCCCGCCGATGTGGCTGATAAAGCCAAGATGATGTGGCTCAACTATCCCAACAATCCCACCTCAGCCATAGCTGACATCGACTATTTTACGAAGGTGGTAAAGTTTGCCAAGGCGTACGATATAGTGGTATGTCACGATGCACCTTATACCGAAATAGCGTTTGATGGGTACAAGCCGCACAGCTTTCTTGAAACGCCCGGTGCCATGGACGTGGGAATGGAGTTCCATTCATTCTCTAAGAGCTACAACATGACCGGATGGCGCATTGGTATGGCTGTTGGTAACACGGAAGTAATCGACGCTCTGAGCAGAGTCAAATCGAACTTGGATTCGGGCATACCGCAGGCTATACAGTACGCCGCGATCGAAGCTCTAACAGCCCCGCAGGACATCATAGGTAGTATGGTGGCCATCTATCAGAAACGCCGCGACAAGGTGGTCGCATCGCTGGCCAAGATCGGTATGAAGACCAGCCCGCCCAAAGCAAGCCTTTATATCTGGGCCAAGATACCGGATGGCTATACGTCTATCGAGTTCGCATCTAAGCTGTTAGAAGAGGCGCTGGTGGTGGTAACACCCGGCATCGGCTACGGCCCGAGCGGCGAGGGATACATACGCATCTCGCTGACAACGCCCGATGACCGGCTGGACGAAGGCCTATCACGTCTCGAAAACTGGTATTCCAACTTGACATAAGAGGTATATAATCGCCAAAACCAGCCGTCCAACCAAACAGCCGGTTGAAAAAGCCTTCCTCGTAGCTGTGGAGCAGAAGAGGAACAAAAACCCGTGGTCTGCAAAAGATTCCCTTAATGAACTGGCCGGACTTGCCTGGACCGCTGGTGCCGAGCTTGTGGGCAGTATGATACAGTCTCTGGACAGGCCGTCTGGCACTCACTACCTGGGTAAAGGCAAACTACAGGAGCTTATGGAGCTTAAAGACGAGGTTGGTTACGACACTATCATCTTCGACGACGAGCTTTCGCCCACGCAGCAGCGCAACATAGAAAACGCCGTCAATGTCAAGGTCATAGATCGTACCGCGTTGATTCTGGATATCTTCGCCGAACACGCCCATACCCATGACGGACGTTTGCAGGTGGAACTGGCTCAGGCCGAATACCTGCTACCGAGGCTGGCAGGGCAGTGGCAACACCTGGAAAGACTTGGTGGAGGTATCGGAACACGCGGCCCCGGCGAAACCCAGATAGAAACAGACAGGCGGCTGGTTCGCAATAGAATCCTTAAACTAAAAAAGGAAATAGGTAAAATTCAGAAGCACCGCGAGCTGTTCAGGAAACGGCGCGTGCAGCAGAGATTACCGTCAGTGGCGCTGATAGGCTATACAAATGCCGGCAAGAGTACACTGCTTAATGCGTTATGTAAAGCCGACGTTTTAGTTGAAGATAAGCTTTTTGCAACGCTCGATCCGACAACGCGCCAATACATGTTGCCGGACAGGCGTAAAATCGTTATATCCGACACTGTCGGATTTATCCAGAAGCTGCCACATACACTTATTGCGGCATTTAAGGCCACGCTTGAAGAGCTACGCTATGCTGACCTGCTGATGCATGTAATTGACATAACGCATAACAATGCGGAAGAACAAACGCAGACGGTCAACGATTTGCTGAGGGAGCTGGACCTTACCGACAAACCGATGGTGCTGGTGTGCAACAAGATAGACCAGCTTTTCCCACAGGGCAAGAAGTACAATGAAGACGACGCCATGTACGAGATTGACAGGCTGGGCATTGCCAGAACGGCGGATACGGTATTTATCTCCGCGGCCTATGGCTGGGGCTTCCCCAAGCTGGTTGATGTGATAGGTAATAAGCTATCCGGTTCATAGCCCAATCCTTCAACACCGCAACATCGCCTGAGGGCCCTCAGTAAACGTTTTGCCTATATTCTGGATATCCCAAAAGCTGCAAGCGCCTCTCAGGGGTTTTTTAAGGTTAGCAACTTTGCAATAGTAATCATCAGGTTGACGCCATCTCCCGCGTCACCGTAATATGGTATATATAAGGAGCACAGTTTTGGATAAGTATGTTTTAACCGCCGTTGCATTTGGAATCATAGGAATTGCGATGGTAATTGCCGGCATCTTCAACCTGAGAGCTGCACCTGAGCAGGAAGAAGAGCCAACTAAAAAACGCACCAGGAAAAATAGAGCGGAAAAGAGCGAGACAAAAAGCGGCTCAAACTTAATGGCTAACTGGGTGTTCGGCGGCCATAGAGGCATGGATTTAAAGAAACAGGGCAGTTTGCGAATTAAAATAGGAGTTGTCTTTATCGTAGTCGCGCTTATTATCGCGGGCACATACCTTCTTTAGCAGCCTTTAAAAGTCCTTAGAACTGCTGTATAGCTCCGCTGAACATCGCACAGTATCATCGACGCCCTTGACAACCCCCTTTATTTATATTACAATGAAATTGGGTATAATCATTCTTATACTCATAATTATCTAAACATGCTTTGGGGTGATTTGAAAGATGATTCCTTATTTTGACGACTTTCTGCTAAGCCTTCATTCAAATAATTACTCCAATCAGACCATTTATAATTACGACCGTGACCTGCAGGTCTTCTCGCAATTTTTGGACGAATGCGGTATCGACCTTCCCAGCGTAGACAAAAAATCCATCGCCCAGTATAAGGCGTATCTGACGTCGCAGGATCGCAAAACACCAACTTTGGCGCAAGACGCGCCAAAGAAACTGGCGCCTAGGTCCATCAACCGCATGCTGTCTTCACTAAGGTCTTACCTCAAATACCTCATCGACATGGACCTCCCCTGCCCCATCGCCCCCGACGCTATAAAAATGATAAAGGCGGAGCGAAAGCATCCGCGCGTGGCCGAGCTTTTCGACCTGGAGAGGTTAATAACCGCACCCAGCCATTTTGAAAAAGACGGCAGGATTGCATCAAGAAATCGTGCCATGCTGGAGGTGCTGTTTGCCACCGGCATGCGCATATCCGAACTATGCAACCTTAACCGCCAGCAGATAGAC
>DAOUZV010000088.1 GCA_030665485.1 Chloroflexota bacterium
CCCAGATACACCCTCAAGCTATCCTCAAACTTTACCTTGTCAATCCATTTAATCGGAGACCAACTTCTTCTGTGTTCTCTCCCAATCTTTCACAGAATACGATGCTTTGCACACTTCGTTTTTACATTCGTATACTCTCAAGTATGGATCAAACAATAGCGACTGCTGTTTGCACTCAGGACACTCTAGAACTGCACTCGCATCTTGTGGTTCCATGGCTCACCTCCAGAAAAGGTAACATTGATTGTGTGCACATAGTACTCCTGATTGAGAGATATATCAATGCCGTAATAGCCTTGCAAACTGTGTCTGCGGTGGTATAATGCTGGCACAACAAAGGGAATTCGCTATTAATATGAAGCATTATATCATTAGTCTTACAGCTATGTACGTACTGTTCTGCCTTTCAGGGATAACAGTCGTATGCATTGGCATATTAGCTGATTTCGATATGTATATAAATCCATTTTTAATAATTATTGGCGGAGTAATGGCTTTTGCCGGAGGCTTTTTCCTCATGGATAAACTGATTTCTCATCGCCTAGAAGAAACAGTACCGCCAAAGTGGAAAATATATAGTGAAATAGCTAGTTACCTGAAATGGGCAATTATGGAACTGCTAATCGTTGGATTCGCTTTAGGTTATTGGGTTGTCGCTATTTATATTGTGAGGGTTGTGAGCCCACCCCGATGAACGGTGACTTACTACTGGTTCAATAAGTGCCCATCCGCTTCGTTACCTGATAAACCCTCAAGTTAACCTCAAACCCCACTCACTCTTTTTGCGCAACTTGAATCGTGATGTAAACCGCCAATCCGGCAAAACCAATACCTGCTATGAAGAAACCCAAGCGTAACTCGCTGCCACCAGCATTTTCGCAGCTAAATCGGCACATTCCCTGACATCACCGTTAACAGCATCAAAGGCTTCGTTCCAAGTTAATAGTTTTCGATGGACTAAAATGGTTCTTGTTAAAGAAATGTATCAGTTTGTTATCATCCGAGTCGACCAAGGTGTGCATTGTTTCGACGCCGAGAGTTCCCAAATGCTTCGCAAATTCATTAATTAACTGCTCGCCGATGCCCTGCTGCTGATAATCGGGGTCAACGCCGATAGTATCCAGAGTTGATCCTTCCTGGGAAATACCATATTCACCTATATAGATTTCCCCCATTACAAACCCAACTACCGTTCCATCTTCTGCTTCCGCAACAAGTGACACGGGTAAAAAGTTGCTGGTTTTAAAAAGCATATCAAACTTTATTTCATAGTACTTCGGCCGGGAAGCTTTAAGTACTTTCTCGTCAATGGCAACAACGGCATCAAAATCATCAGCCTTCATAAGTCTGATATTAATGGTGCTCTCATTCATGGGGCCCCCTTTCTCTTCGGAACATCACAGGTATTTTGAAGTGAACAGTATGTGATCTTTCATGCCTATTGTTTGTGGATTGCATTATACCACCACAGGCTAGGTTGGCAAGAGACAACCTGTATAAAGTAAACGTACACTGATATGCTCACACAGAGGTCTAATGTGTCGGGTAATACTTGGGTATTAGCTAGCCCGTGTATCTGTCTCTCCGCTACAGAGGTGGGGGCATTCCCCCATCCCCTGCTGCCACTTTTTTATTGACAAGTGGCCTTTTTTTATCGCTGCCTACGCCAGCTGTGTCACATCGGTGATGCGAGCGGGAGGTCTGGGCGCTGCTGCAAACGCCATGACCACCGCGGAAACTACAAGCAGTATAGCTACCAAATTAAAAGCCGGCATATAGCTGCCCGTCGTATCCCATACCCAGCCCGCGTAGATGGGGCCCGCCACCGCCACCGGCGTCACCATCAACTCCGAGATGCCGTGAATAGACCCGAAGGATTTCCTGCCAAAGTAACGCGCCCTTAAGGCGGAGTTCATGGCAAAGGATATGCCCATGCCAATACCATACAGTACATACCAAGCATATATTGCGGCTGTGCTTTGATAGAGTAGAAAAATGCCAAAACCAAGCGCCTGCAATAAGTAGGCCACAACCACTATGAAGCGCATCCTGCTTCTCGATATGCGGTCGGCGAGTATTCCGCCTATAATCCGGGGCACCAGGCTGGCACCAACCATTAATATACCTATAGTAAGGGCCGCACCGAACAAGCTAAACCCTCTGTCCTCAAGGAACGGTATCCCGTGAATGGTAACAACGGGGAATGACAGGTTTTGGCAGGCCCCGGCCAGTATCAGCAGCCAGAAAGCAGGCGTTTTTATCGCCTGTCTAATGGTGAATTCCACCTCCGCAACCTCGGTGGCATATTTGGCGCCTTTTCGTATCATGCTGCCGGTATCATCAACCGTCTCCCTCGACCGGGCACCATCTGGATATGACCCGTAATACTCCGGCCGATGACGTTTTATGCCAAACAAAACAAGAGGAAGAGGCAGCAGCCACATCACAGCCCCGCCTATTATGCAGGTCATACGCCAACCCCTTGCGGTAATCAGCCATCCAATAAGCGGGAGTACGATAACCGCGGAGAGCCCGTCCAGTGCTCTTTTTATGCCTATGGCCAGCCCTCTCTTCTTGACGAACCAGTTGGCCAGAGCCACATTTATCGGGGTTGAGTAGAGATTGGAAGAGGTTCCCAGCATAACCCCCCATATTAATATGAGGGACCACATGGAGTTGACATACTGCATAAGTATCAGGCTTAAGCCGAACATGAAAACGCCGAAAACGGCAATCCAGCGCGGCCCGTATCTGTCGGCGATCCACCCTGATAATGGCGCCTCAATCCCGCCCTCAAACCTTCCGATGCTGGCGGGGTATGAGGTCGTCTGTCGATTCAGGCCCAGTTCTGCAGATATCGAGTTAAAAAATGCTGAGAATCCGTAGTGGTAATAACCGGCACCCCAGAAACCGGTAAGGCCGCTGGCAATAACCATCCACCAGCCGGCGAATATCTTGGGGGGTTTCTTCTTTGCTAAATACTCATTACGCTGCACTATCAAATCGCCTGCAAATCATCAACGCATTATACCACGATGGACGGGGATAACAAGGAAAAAGATGGGGCTGCCGTTGAACTGTGGATTTAAGTGCTATTTGCGTCAGATGTTTTTGAGCAAACGGCTGGAGTTCAAATCTTCGGTAGTAATATTGCCCGCATGCTCCGGCCCAACCAGTTCGATACCTGTCGCGGAATATGCCTTGTAGATAAGTTTGGCGCACCACAATCGGTTCTGCTCCAGCCTGATAAGCGGCTTTTTAAAGCCCAGCATCCTGGCAGGGATATTGGTGATCAGGCCGGCAGGGTCTATCTGCTGCCCCTGCATCTTTAATGCCTCTTCGACTACCCTGTCGCGCTGCTCCGCACTGAGATGTTTGGCTCGAACAACCTTGTAGTGGCCCTTTTTGTGTATCTTGCGCGGCAGCGAAGCTATCTGCACGCCCTTTTTTGAAGTGGTATGAATTATCTTGCCATCCCCCAAATACAGCATGCTGTGCACGTATTTTGCATGCAGGAAAAAGCGGTACATCATGTTCACTGCAGATAGCTGAAGCGTTCGCGGGCTTGCCAAGATGACATCGGCCCTACGCAGTTTTGCCACAAACACCCTGCGCTTCAGTTTGCCCGCCAAGAGGGCGTATGCGTTGGCAACCGCAGCACGCAAACGAGACCACGCCGCGCTTATGCGCCGGCCAATTCTTTTCAGCCAGAAAGGCCTTTTCCTTCTAAACGGGTTTTTCATGTCACAAATCCAGTAGAATTATAACACCGAAGGCTCGTCTGATAAATATTATCGAATTCTTGACAATATGTATTACATGTATTACAATTATGGTATGAAACAGACGAAGCACTGGCCCAACCTGAGCATACGCCTAAGCCCGGAGGCATTGAGGAGGGCGAAGATGGCCGCTGCCGCTGCAAACAGCACCATCGGCAGATGGCTTGCCGAGGCAATAGAGGAAAGGATACAGCGCCAGCGCAAAACAGACTGGGAAACGAAGTGGCTCGGTTTGTAGTTCCCTAGATCCCTCCTTTGGCGGATCCTCTCCCCTTGCTTAAACCGCACAACCCTGCTATCGTAAATACCGCTAATCGGCTCATGGGGACTGGTATGAACGATAAACCCAAAAAAGTAGTTGTAAGATTCAACCAGCAGCAGCTCCAGTTGCTCGATAATCTCAGACGCAGCGGCAAATTCGGCACCAGCCATCAAGAGGTTATTCGAAGTTCCTTCCGCCAATACGTAAAACAGACCATTGACCGGAGCCAGCCATGAATCCTGAATACGGCAAAACAAGGTTCGACATCACCCTTCAGCCGGTTTCGGGCAAGGCGGTGCCCGTTTATCGTGGCGAGGTTCTGCGCATTTCCCAGGTTGAGGGCAGCCAGTGCGTCGATTTCAACTGCTACAACCTTCATGACTATAAAGAGCATATGTCGGTGGGACCCTCCGCCGGATTCCGCAAGGTAAAGGGCGATGTGGTAATGACCAGGCACCCCAAAAGCCGCCCCATGCTCGCCATACTTGAGATGCCGGATAGCTGCGTTACCGATGTGATAGCGCCCGGATGCAGCGCCCCCCTGTTCAAACGCAGAACCGGGATGGCGGACCACACCAATTGTCAGCACACCTTTTCTGAGTGCATTGCTGAATACGGGCTTGATGCGGAAGATATCCATAACTCGTTTAACCTGTGGATGAACAGCGCCTGGACGGAGGATGGCAAGTACTTCTCGTCCCCCAGCAGGAACACGGGCAAAAAGGGCGACCACGTTGATTTCCTTGCCCTCATGGATGTGCTTGCCGTTCCGGTAACATGCGGCGGCGGCGATGTGTCCAGGGGCAGCAACTACTGGTTCAAACCTGTACAGATTCAGATTTTCGAAACAAGCGACGATTTGCAGAATTTAACTCAGGACTATACAGGAAGATACCTGACCAAAAACTCTAACGAGCCCGCAAAGCCTATCCGAACGAAAAGAGAGCTGGAACCCGTTCCCGGTTATCAGCCACACTTCAAAAATTTCCCTTTAAAGATCAGCGAGTTCTCCGTCGAACTGACGGACGAGGATTATCACAATTTGCAGATATTGAAACAGATGGGTTTGGGAGATGACGACGAAGATGCCATCAGGTCCGCCGTTATCGAGTGGTACGTTACTAATTACAATATCGCAGATTCGCCAATACGGAGGTAAAACGATCCAAAAGGAGGTCTTAGAATGACAAAGTTCGGTATCGGCCAACCTGTCAGAGTAATCGACAAGGAAAGCCCCTACTGGAACTATGCCGGAACGGTAAGGCAGATAGTGGGTCTGGACTTCGGCGTTAGCAA
>DAOUZV010000113.1 GCA_030665485.1 Chloroflexota bacterium
AAAAAGTGCGGGATAATAAGAACCAGTGACCTGCTCTTCAAAATTTGTCCGAAAATGTTCAAATCCGAGCTTGTTTTTGCGTTTAAATGATTCGGTAGTGAAGGTACACACGGGAGGGTAAACCTTCCTATATTCGTGCAGTGGTGACCCTGTAACTTCTAAGCCTGTATAGTAGCAGGCTTTAATAATTCCGCTAGCGTCTGATTTGGACATACCTCTACACATTTATAGCAGGCAGTGCATTTGGCAATATCAAATTCGGGCATGGCCCTTTCCTTGTCCCACACAATTGCATCGAATTCACAGCTTTTGAAACACTTGCGGCAGTGTATGCAGCCGAAATCGCACTTTTCCCGGCCCGGAATATCCTTCAGTTGGCCATAGTTGCAAAGAAGGGTGACTTGTGCTGACACCGGTACCAACTCGATTAGGTCCTTCGGGCACTCGGCTACGCACAGGCCACACCCGGTGCACTTTTCAGCATCGACTACTGCTACACCGTTTTCATTTCTTATGGATATGGCATCGTGCGGGCAGGCCTTTTGGCAATCTCCAAAGCCAAGGCAGGAGTAGAAGCACTTTTTGTATCCCTTGAGGAGCAGGGCCGCACCCTTGCACGTTTCCACACCGGTATAATCGTGCATTACCTCCGAATTGCCGTTACAGTGTATCAGCGCCTTTTTGCTCATTTCAGCAGTATCCAGCGTTATGCCACGGCAATCTTGTAGAGCTTCACATTTCTCCTCGTCTTGCAGTACCACGGCGCATTTGCCCTGTGCCATCAAATCAGGGTTTACCGTCAGTGCCTGCGCAAAGGCAAAGCAGCCGGGCTGGCCGCAGGCACCGCAGTTCATCCCGGGCAGGAGTTCGGCGATGGCCTCTGTTTTTTCTATGCCCTTTACCTTTACCGGCACCACTCTGTTTACCACGAATATCAATATTCCCAGAACAAGGGCAACAGAGGTGAGTATGATTATTACGGTAACCAAACTAGACGATACCTCCGAATCCGAAGAATGTGAGGCCCAGCATCATGCCCACCAGCATGGCTATGGGCAGCCCCTTCATGGCACGGGGAGTATCGGCAAGATTGAGCTTTTCCCGTATGCCGGACATGATGACCAGAACCAGCATGAAGCCGAGACCTCCTCCCAGTGAAGCGACTATACTTTCTACCAACGTAAAACTTTCCTTGGCGTTGATCAGGGTAATACCAAGCACGGCGCAGTTGGTGGTAATCAGCGGCAGGAATATTCCCAGCGCATTGTAAAGGGTAAGATTGGTTCTCTTTATAAAAAGCTCAATTATCTGTACAAGCGCGGCTATTACAAGGATGTACATGATGATGTTCATGTACTCAACGCCGTATGGAATCAGAATGTAATTGTTGATAACCCAGGTCACAATCGAGGCGATAAGCATTACCAGCGTAACGGCAATACCCATACTGAAGGCACTGCTGAGTTTCTTGGATACGCCGAAGAAGGGACAAAGCCCCAAGAACCTCGCCAAAACGAAGTTATTAACAAGCGCCATGCTGATGAATATCATTATCAGATTATTCATGTTTGATCACCCCCATTTTCCTGAGCAGCGCCAAAAGCAGCGCCATTATCAAAAATGCGCCCGGTGGCAATATGAACAGGGTCATCGGGTTATCACCCAGCACCGGCAATGTGAACAGGTGGGTGCCGAACAGCGATAGGCTGCCCGTTCCAAGTATCTCCCTGAGGAACGCGATAAAAAACAGCGCCACAAAGAAGCCTATGCTCACTCCCAGCGCATCTGCAATTGAACCGGTTACAGGATTTTTGGAGGCATAAGCTTCAGCTCTGCCCAGTATTATGCAGTTGACCACTATCAGGGGCAGATATATCCCCAGCGATTCATATAGAGCGGGAACGTAGGCGTGAAACACCAGGTTAATCACGGTGACAAAGGTGGCTATGATGACGATGAACACTGGAATCCTTACCATATTGGGCACCCATTTCCTGATGAGGGATACGATGATGTTTGAGCCTAAAAGAACGAATAGAACGCCCACGCTCATGCCTATGGCATTGTCCACCGATGTGCTTACCGCCAGCGCAGGGCAGAAGCCAAGAGCAAGAACAAAAATGGGATTGGATATGATTATTCCCTTGGACATTTGCTTGAAGAATGCACGCATGTCCTTACTCCCCTCCGTTCAACTGCGCGACTTTTTCCAGTGCCTCAGCTTTGACGGCGTCAACTACGGCGCGTGAGCTTATGGTGGCTCCGGTTAACGCGTCTATACCTCCACCATCGCGCGCAAGGCCGATATCATCGATTCCCATGCCGGTAAACCTATCGGTAAAATTGGTGTCCGCTATGCGTGTGCCCAGACCCGGCGTCTCCGTCTGCGATATTATTGTAACTCCCTTGAGTGTTGTTTCATCCTCAAGCCCGACCAGGATGTTGATATCTCCGCCGTATCCCCTGCCCAGCGCTAAAAAGGCGTAACCTATTACATCTTCGTCGGAGTTTATGGTATATATTTCGTTTTCGTCGTCGAAGCTATATTCGTACATAGCGGTAAACATTTCTGAGAGCATTTTTTCTACCTTCTGCCTCTCCTGCTCCGCAATTTTGTCCGCAGTGACGCTGTCGATCCCAACCAGCAGGCTGACCGATATCAGCACCACCAAGGTGATGAAGATTACGGGAAAGTAGTTTTTAAGCTTAACCTTCACTTTTTACCTTCTTTACCATGCCGTAAGGCTTGACTCTTACGTATTTATCGATGAGCGGGGTGACCGCGTTCATGAACAGGATCGAGTAACAGACGCCCTCAGGCAGACCCCCGAATTGCCTTATGATCACGGTGAGCACGCCGGCGCCGATGCCAAATATTATGCGGCCCCTTGACGTTATGGGGCTGGTCACGTAATCCGTTGCCATGAAGAAAGCGCCTATCATCAGGCCGCCGGCAAGGATATGGAATATGGGGTCTTCACCTATGGCCAGGGTAAGCAGCGCCACCGTCCCTATATAAAATACCGGAATTTTCCAGTTAATGATGCGGAAGGCCAACAGCAGGATGCCGCCGATGATTATGAGCAGGGCAGAGGTTTCTCCTATGGAACCGCCGGTATTGCCCAGCAGTAAATCACGGTACAGGGACAGATTATCGCCCGCCCAGACGAAAGTGCTGCCAAGCGGTGTGGCTGTGGTAAATGCATCTGGGCTGAAGCCCATTGGCTCCACCCATGTTGTCATTTTTAATGCAAAGGAGGCGGCCAGAAACGCCCGGCCGCCCAGCGCCGGGTTGAATATGTTGTACCCCAGGCCGCCGAACGCCTCCTTAACGATGGCGATGGAAAATACGGAGCCAACCGCCACCATCCACAGGGGTAACGTCGGGGGCAGGATAAGTGCCAGCAGCAAACCGGTGATTACGGCGCTCCAATCCATGACGAACGGTTTTTTGCGTATCTTTTTGGAGGCGTACTCAGCCGCTAATGCCGCGATTATACTCACCGCTATTACCAGCAGCGCGCGCAAGCCGAAGAAATAAACTCCGGCTGCGGTGGGCAGCAGCAGGGCAAGCACTACTATAAACATTATCTTGTTTACCGACTGCCCCTTCCACAGGTGCGGGCCGGGTGAGGCCAGTAATTTACTATCTGAGATCAATTCTTAACTCTTCTCCTGTTGAGTTCCTTTTTTGCTATCTTTATATAGTGCACCAGTGGTATATTGGCCGGACAGACGTATGTGCATGATCCGCACTCAAAACAGTTGTTGATATAATACTCATGGCAATCTTCGTACAGGCCGGCTTTTGAGTATTTGGCCAGCATGGTGGGCATGAGTCCCATGGGGCAGACATCTATACACTTGCCACAACTGATACAGTCCTGCTCTTTGATGAGACGACTTTCCTTCACCAGTATGCAGCTGGTTCCCTTGGTCACCGGAAAATCAAGGTCTGTCTGGGATATACCCATCATGGGACCACCGAGAATGACCTCGTTGGCATTGTCTTTCATGCCGCCACAGTACTCTATTAAATTTCTTATGGGAGTACCCACCCTTACCAGAAGATTCTTGGGGTTTTTAACGGCTCCCGTTACCGTTACAACTCTCTCTATAAGTGGTTTGCCATCAAAAACGACGTCGTGGATGGCCTTGGCGGTGGCTACGTTATGAACCACAGCGCCGACGTCCATGGGAAGCCCGCCGATGGGAACCTCTCTGCCTATTATTCTTTTTATAAGGGTTTTTTC
>DAOUZV010000041.1 GCA_030665485.1 Chloroflexota bacterium
ATCAATCCCATGATAGGTGCTGCAGGAGTATCCGCGGTACCTATGGCATCGAGGGTTGTACAGACTATGGGGCAGAAAGAAAATCCCAGGAATTTCCTGCTTATGCACGCCATGGGGCCCAATATAGCGGGCGTCATTGGCACTGCGGTGGCCGCGGGCGTGTTCATCAGCATGATCGGCTAGTATATACAGCTTAATAAATGAATAGTTTAAAGAGGCGGGTCGCATTTGGCTTGACTTTTCATTTTCAACCTCATTTTGAAGCGTGGTGAATTTGGGGTATAATGGGGCTCGTATGGAAGATAAACCGGTCATAGAGCAGATAACGCCGATACTGAAAAGGTACCGGCGCGAGCGCAAGAACCTGATACCCATCCTTCAGGATGTGCAGGAAAAGATGCATTACCTGCCACTTGAGTCAATAGTGGAGGTAGCCAGCTTCTTTGATATAGCGCCCAGCGCCGTCTATGGGGTCGTTACCTTCTACAATCAGTTCCGTATGGTTCCCCCCGGCAAGCATCCCATCAAGGTTTGCCTTGGCACCGCCTGCCATATGAAGAGTGGTGAGCTTGTTTCGGAGGCCTGGGAGCGGGAGCTGGGCATAAAGGTGGGCCAAGTAACCGAGGATCGGGAGTTCGATCTGGAGCGTGTCGCCTGCGTCGGCTGCTGCGCTATGGCTCCTGTGGCTGTGGTAGATGAAACTGTGCACGGGCAGGTGACCCCCACCAAGATTCAGGGTATTGTCGGCGCTATCAAGCGCGGGGACGAATATGAACTTCAGCAAGATACGCAGTGAGGCCGTCTCCGATTGGGAGCGGTTCAAGAGCAAAGAGCGGGCCCACATTCTGGTGGGCACATCTACCTGCGGCCGTGCCGCCGGCGCTCTCGAAGTGCTGGATGCTCTTACGAAAAAGATAGAGCAGCGCGGCATCGATGCCGAAATTGCTCAGGTCGGCTGCATGGGCCACTGCTACGCGGAGCCGCTGGTGATTGTGGCCAAACCCGGATTGCCGGCCATCGCCTATGGCTACGTTACCCCCGGCATGGCCTCGGTGATAGTCGATAACTGTTTGCTCAAGGACGACCCCTGCCTTGAGTTCGCACTGGGTGCTCTAGAAGATAATGAACTGATCCCAACCATATATGATATGCCACGGTTTGAGTATGAAAACAGGCTTATATTACGTAACTGCGGCGATATCGATCCCCAAAACATAAACCATTACATCGCAAACGGCGGCTATGCCACGCTTGAATCGATTTTCAAAATGACTCAAAAGGGCCTGATAGACTGCATCAAAAAGTCTGGTCTGCGTGGCAGAGGCGGAGCCGGTTTTTCTACTGGCGAAAAGTGGGAGATAACAAAAAACGCCCCCGGCAAGGCTACGTACGTTATATGCAACGCCGATGAGGGCGACCCCGGCGCGTTCATGGATCGGGCCATATTGGAGGGCGATCCGCATGCGGTTATAGAGGGCATGATCATCGCCGCCTACGGGGTAGGTGCTTCACAGGGCTACATATATGTGCGGGCCGAGTACCCGCTGGCGGTTCAGACCATCCAGCACGCCATAGATCAGGCCGAAAATCTGGGCGTTCTGGGCCACAATATACTGGGCTCAAAGTTCAATTTCGAGATAGAGGTTTTCCGCGGCTCGGGCGCCTTCGTCTGCGGCGAGGAAACAGCACTCATCGCCTCCATAGAGGGCAGAAGGGGCATGCCATATAATCGGCCCCCCTATCCGGCAACGAGAGGTCTTTTCGGTATGCCCACGGTGGTAAACAACGTCAAAACATTTGCCACCGCCCCGCTCATCGTAGACCGCGGCGCAAACTGGTACAACTCCATTGGCACCGAAAGCAGCAAGGGCACGGCCGTTTTCGCGCTGGCGGGCAAGGTGGTAAACACGGGTCTGGTAGAGGTGCCCATGGGTACAGCGCTACGCAGCGTGGTTAACGATGTGGGTGGCGGCGTGCCGCACGGCAAAAAATTCAAGGCGGTGCAGATAGGCGGCCCCTCTGGCGGATGCCTGCCCGAAAGCGCGCTCGATCTGCCTGTAGACTTCGATTCTCTTACCGAGGCGGGAGCCATATTTGGCTCCGGCGGCATGGTGGTGCTGGACGAGGACAACTGCATGGTGGAGGCGGCCCGCTACTTCCTCGATTTTACGCAGAAGGAATCATGTGGCAAGTGCACCATGTGCCGGCTGGGATCAAAGCACATGCTCAATATGCTGGAAGATATCGTACATGGCAACGGCAAAATTGAGTATCTGGACTTGCTTACGGACCTTGCCGCGGATATAGAGGAGGGCTCGCTCTGCGGCCTGGGCAAAACGGCGCCCAACCCTGTTCTAACAACGCTTCGCTACTTCCATGATGAGTACGAGGCGCATATCATAGAGAAACGCTGCCCCGCGCTATCGTGCAAGGATTTGATCGCCTACTACATCCTCCCCGACAAGTGCGAAAGAAGCTGCGATGCCTGCGTTGGT
This sequence comes from Chloroflexota bacterium, assembly GCA_030665485.1. Lineage (GTDB taxonomy): Bacteria > Chloroflexota > Dehalococcoidia > JABGRK01 > JABGRK01 > JABGRK01. Next base: position 2,496 of record DAOUZV010000041.1, read on the forward strand.
ATATGCACCGCCGAGGCCATCTTCAGCGGCAAAAAGAGGATAAAGGTTGTCGATCAGGATAAATGCGTCAAATGCGATACCTGCGTGGCAGCCTGCCCTCCCGAATATAGCGCCATAATCAGGGTATCACCCGCAAGCGCCGTACCGGAAACTGAGAAAAGGCCGGAGAAGGCAAAATAATGGCACAGGCTAAAGTCAAACTAACAATCAATGGTCAAGAAGTTGAAGCCAAAAGCGGTGACATGATTCTGTGGGCCGCTCTGGATGCAGGCATCTTCATCCCCAACCTGTGCGCCATACGGGATAAGGATCACCCACAAACTGGCTGTCGCCTGTGCCTCGTGGAAATAGAAGGGTATGATAAACTCATTACCGCATGCAGCGAGCCCGTGATCAAGGGTATGGTGGTTAAAACGAACACCGAGCGCGTTGACCGCATCCGCCATACCGCGTTCGAACTGCTCATGTCCAACCACAATATAGACTGTAAAAACTGCGTCCAAAACGGAAGCTGCGCCCTACAGGAAACCGCCTCCAAGCTCAAGTATAAGCTCAAGCCAGAACGATTGCCCTCCATCGTACGCTCGCTGCCCATAGACGACAGCCACCCGCTGTTTACCTACGATCCTAACAAGTGCGTGCTGTGCGGCAAATGTGTCTGGGCCTGCGAGCAATCGGGCGCTGGCGAGCTGCAGTTCGCCTTCCGCGGCATCGATACCGTGATCAGTACGCTGGGTGGTGTGCCACTGGTGCAGTCCGGGTGCAAGGGTTGTGCCGATTGCGTAACGGTCTGCCCCGTCGGCGCTTTAGTGCTGCGCTGATCCAACCTAAATTTTCAGCAAAAAGAAAAGCCAGGATTTTTACCCCTGGCCTTTTCATTTATCTATTGTCTGGTTTGCTTATACCAGCACGCCCTCAATCTCAGCCATAATCTGTTGCAGTGTGAAGTGTCTGCCGGTAACGGCGGCACTGGGACAGGCGGCCACACAGGTGCCGCACCCTTTACACAGCGCCTGGTTCACACTCGATACCTTCCTCTCTTCGTCGAAGGAAACGGCCTTGTACGGGCACAGCGTCACGCATACCTGACAGCCGGAACATTTGTCCTCGTCAATAACGGCGCTGATGGCCTCCATCTCTACAGTACCTCTGGTTACTATCGCCAGAGCGCGGGCCGCAGCCGCAGAAGCCTGTGCCACCGTGTCGGGGATATCCTTCGGACCCTGGCAGCAGCCAGCAATTAGTACGCCGTCGGTCGCCGTGGCAATAGGATCCAGCTTGGGGTGCTTCTCCAAGAAGAATCCCTCCTTGCTGCGGCTTACCAGGAACTTGTTGGCTACTTCAGCGGCGTCTTTGCGCGGCTCAAGGCCGGTTCCCAGAATAACCATATCAAGCGGGATGCGCCTTTGCATGTTAATCAGCGTATCCTCAACCTGCACAACCAGCTTGCCTTTTTCCTCATCATTTTCGGCCACGTTGGTTACCTCCCCAACCTTGCCGCGGATGAAGATGGTTCCGTCTTCCAGCGCACGGTTATAGAACTCTTCGTAGCCCTTGCCGAAACATCGCAGGTCAATGTAGAAGTTGTACACTTCGACTCCCGGGAGGTGCTCCCTGAGGAAGTGGCCGAACTTGATGGAGTACATACAGCATACTCGCGAGCAGTACTCGTTGTAATTAATGTCGCGGCTACCGACGCAGTGGATGATGCCCACCTTCTTCGGCTCGGTGCCGTCCTTTTTGACTATGCGTCCTGCGGTGGGGCCGGTCGAGCTGATCATTCGCTCAAACTCAAGGCCGTTTACCACGTCGTCCAGCCTGCCGTAGCCGTATTGGTACATCGGCGAAGCATCGAATTGATCGTATCCGGTGGTGATGATTATATTGCCAACCTCGACCTCTACGATCTCCTCTTTCTGCTCAAAGTCTATGGCACCAACCTCACAGAACTTGGCGCATGCGCCGCACTTGCCGTTCTGAATGTAGGTGCAAAGCTCCGCATCGATTACGGGCACATTGGGCACTGATTGTGCGAAAGGAGTGTAAATCACCTTTCTTTCACCCAGACCCTCGTCGTAGTTATTGGGCGCCTTAAACGGGCATTTTTCCTGACAGATGCCGCATCCGGTGCACTTGTCAAAGTCCACATAGCGAGGTTTTTTCTTAACTTTAACTGAGAAGTTGCCCACATAACCATCAACGTCTTTCACCTCGCTGTAGGTCATCAGCTCGATATTGGGGTGCGAACCAGCGGTGGACATCTTGGGAGTTAGAATACAGGCCGAACAGTCCAGGGTGGGGAAGGTTTTATCCAGCTGCATCATATGCCCGCCGATCGACGGCTCTCTTTCTACCAGATATACCTTGTTGCCGGAATCGGCTATTTCTATGGCCGCCTGAATACCGGCAATGCCGCCGCCCACAACCAGAGTGGCCGATTTTACAGGAACTTGCTTGGTTTCCAGTGGCTCGTGGTAGTACACACGCCTAACGGCTGCGTTAACCAACGCCTTGGCCTTTTCGGTTGCTATGTCCTTGTCCTCGTGCACCCATGAGACGTGCTCGCGGATGTTGGCCATCTCCAACAGGTACTGGTTGACACCAGCCTCGGCAGTGGCCCGCCTGAAGGTTGGCTCATGCATCTTGGGCGAGCAAGATGCCACCACAACACGGTTTATGCCGTTCTTTTTTATGTCTTCCTTGATCAATTCTTGGCCCGGGTCGGAGCACATGAACTTGTAGTCCTTGGACACCGCAACATTTTCTAGACCTGCTGCGTATTTGGCAACCGCCTCCACATCGACCGTACCGGCGATGTTGGTGCCGCAATGACAAATGTAAACACCTATCTTAGGCTCGTCACTTGCAGTTTTTGTCGCCTCTTTGGGAGCTTCTGCCGCGGCCTCCCGGGGTGTTTCCTGGATTTCGTCCCGTGGTTTTTCTGCCTTGGTTGCTTTAGCTTTTTTGGTTGACTTTGCGTCCTTTTTTGCCACTTGTTACCCCCCAGCTTTCTATCTCAATAATGGAATGTATATGCAACATGATAATATGCGAGAAACCATCCTAAGCTTAGCGTACAGGGGTTGTGCCGACAACGTGATTTACCTTCAGATCTGGGGTTGTTTAGTAGGTGTTTTCACCTAAATAATGAAAGGAAACGGTCCTCATATTCTCTGAAAAGCCCCCACCTGTCCATCTCGATTTTAAGGTCGGGCGGCTCAAGCTCGCCACTTTTAACCATGGCGAACATCTCCTCTATCCTCTGTCTGGCGCCCTGGGGAACGCCGGCGCGGTCTGTATTGAAATAACCTCTCGACCCCATCTCGTTTACGTGATGACTCACCGAATTTTCGGTCACCTCGTAGATGAATTTCATCACCGACACGTCCCACATCTCATCCACTCCCTTGATTATGGTGGAAAGCGGGTCACCATTGCTATCTATCTCCTTGTTGATTCTATCAACCACTGTTTTCATCGGCGAAGATACTATGGATGTGTCCTTGGGCTCGTTTTTGTAACTGTAGAAGATCCCCGGCGCGTTCGGGCCGTATTTTTCGGCAAGCAACTCAAGGTATTTGCGCGCATGTTTGCTGAAGCCCTCAAGGTTAAACAGGTAAGAAGGAGTAATCACCTTCGGCCTTTCGGTTATGACCCTGCCTTCCCTTACAACCGTTTCGTCCATGTTTCCGCCCTTATCTAGTAGGTCGGAGTACACCGGCTTGGTTAAGAGGTAGTAATGAATGTTGGTTGTGCCGAAGGTGGACAGCGTCTGCTTCGGCTGCCTCAAAACAAAGGTGTTACTTATGGCGTATGCAATTCTTTCGTCTTCTTCGGTCATGCGTGCTTCCTATTCCCTATTTTAAACTGTTTGCACACGGTTTGCCAGCGTGGGCACAGTATGCGTTAATTTGTTATTATAGCTGTTATAAGGATGTTTGAATGTATAAGGTTATAGATACGCATTGTCATCTCGATGAGGTGGATGACGTAGAATCGATTGTAAAAAAGTCGCAAAATGCGGGTGTTGTGGCCATAGTCGCCTGCGGGCTGGATTATGAATCGAATAACGTGGTCCTGGAGCTGGCGCAGAAGTACAAGTCGTACGTTTATGCCGCCATCGGCGTTTACCCGTGGACCATTCCCGATGCTCTGCCTAACCTCGACCGCGAGGTGCAGTTCGTCGAAGATAATATGAAATATGCCGTTTGCGTGGGTGAAGTCGGCCTAGATTACAAAAAGGAGCTGGTTAAACAGGCCGGCAAGCAACAGCAGCAGGAGCTGTTTGCGGCCATGATTGATATAGCCGTAAAGCACGACAAGCCACTTTCTATCCACTCGCGCTATTCCTGGAAGGATTGTCTGAATCTGGTTTCAGACGCTGGTGCAACCAAGGCTGTATTTCACTGGTACACCGGCCCCTCCAGCGTACTGCGCGGCATAGTTGAGGGCGGCTATCACATATCGGCTTGCCTTGCTGCCGAGTACCATTATGAGCACAAGCGGGCTGTAAAAGAGACGCCGCTTACCCAACTCCTTTTAGAAACCGATACACCCGTTCATTATCAGGGGCACAAAGCCGAGCCTGCCGATACGGTAAGGGTGCTGACCGCGGTACGTGAGCTAAAAGAGCTTGATCTTGCCGCAGTTGCGGAAAAGACTACTCAGAATGCAAGGCAACTGTTCAAGATAGCCTAGATGTGAAACTCCACTATGTCGCCGTCTGCCAGCACGTGGTCCCTTTTTACCCGCTGGTTGTCATACTTGCCCGAGCCCCAGATAACGGTGTACTTTAGTTCCCGGGCAAAATCCTTGTGAATCTCCTTGGCCGCATCCTGCACCGTGTTTCCCTTGCTCAGTATGATTGGCTTGTTCAGCGCCGCATGCTGGCCTGGTGCCTTGGTGTAAACCCGAATGATGTCAAGAGAGCTGAAGACCAGCCGCCTCAAATCCTCCAGCCCGCTCATATCCTCCGTAGATGTGGATACCATGGCGAACTGATCGCCGTATTTGCGAACCAGCGAATTATAGTTACCTTTAGCCTTTGTGTGATCACTCTTACTGCCAACGATTATCGCCTGCTTAATGACCCACTCCGATGGTCTGTTGACTGTGCCCATCCTCAGCTTCTCCAGATCATCGACTATATCCCGCATCTGAATTAGCGGGTCACGACCTAGATCTATTACTATCATCAGGTAGTCGGCTCGGCGTAGCGCCCCCGGCATCCAGGTATGTGCGCTGTGATCATCTACCGCCGGCAGATCGAGCAGCTGTATGTTGATGTTCTCATATTCCATCATGCCCGGCAGCGGCATTTTAGTGGTGTAGGGCCAGTCTCCAATATCGGGATTGGCGTGCGTCATAATAGCCACCAAACTCGACTTCCCCGCGTTGGTAAGCCCCACCAGCGCCACCTGCCCCGCCCCCTCTTTCCTTATGTTGTAGATGCTGCCGCGGCGCCCGCCCTTTTTCTGCGCCTCCGTCGTCAGCTTGGCCATCCTTGCCCTCAGGTCGGCTCGCAGATGGTCGGTGCCCTTGTGTTTGGGCATTATCGCTAGCATCTCTTCCAGCGCATCTATCTTTTCGTCGGGGTCTTTGGTCTCTCTATAGCGCCTCTCGGCCTCATGGTATTTTGGTGGTAAATTTGCCGGCATGGCGCTATTTTAACAGCAAGAAGGAGTAATTAGAAGACTGTGTTTTGCGCCAAAGGTTCACTGGGGTAAGTGTAATTTAGACCTTTTTACGGGGATTACTTTGCGTGGGGGCGTTGTGGCAGAAATTCGGCGGGACAGGGTTATTGGGATTTCATCAGCTTATATCCGACACCTCTTTCGGTGACGATAAGCCTGGGGTTCTCCGAATCGTCCTCAAGCTTCTGCCTCAAGCGCTGGATGTACTTTTTGAGGTAGTCTGTGGCATCGGTATATTCTTCTCCCCATACCTTCTCCAAAAGAAATCTATGCGTAAGTACCCTGCCTTCATTCCTGATCATCTGATACAGCAGGTTATACTCAATCGGGGTCAACTTGACCGGGTTGCTATCGACCGTAATCTCCCTAGATGAGAAATCCACCTTCAACTTGCCGTGCACGAAGGGTTTTTCATCGCCCCTAAGCTCCGGCATTTGAGAGCGCCTGAGTACTGCCTTCACCCGTGCCAGAAGCTCCATATGACTGAATGGTTTTGTCAAATAATCATCGGCACCCATCTCCAGCCCCTTGATCTTATCCAGCTCCTCTCCTCTCACCGTCAATATGATAACCGGCACATCGGAGAAGAGCCGAACCTGGCGTAAGACCTCAAACCCGTCTATGTCAGGCAAGCCAATATCCAGTATTATCAAATCCGGTGATTCTGACTCAGCCAGTTCTACGCCTTTATTACCTTTATCAGAAGAGACTGTAGATATTTCCGGCCATCTAAGTTCAAAACAAAGGGAAACAGCTTCGATGATTTCGGGGCTATCTTCTATTATTAACAACTTCATGATATTGTTCCTGTATCCAGAGGTGCGGAGTCGGTAGGCTGACTGATTATGGGTATTGTATCATATCGTTCAATCTGTTCTTTTTATCCCAAGCATGCCGTGTATGGGTAGAGATTACAGCAGATTTATTCCCGTATCAAGCTCCAGTGCAGTCGTATAAGTGACTCCATACCCTTCATGTTCAGTATTTGATGGTATCAGGCTACTCTCTGAGGCCCCTCCTTTTCATCAGTTGCGGAGCTATATCATTTTTTAGTATCTGACTCGTTCCCTCGTAAATCTGAGTTATTTTGGCATCTCTCATCATCTTCTCAATGGGGAAGTCTCTCATATATCCGATGCCACCATGTATCTGAACGGCATCTGTAGTCACTTTCATGGCTACTTCTGAGGCAAATAGCTTGGCCATTGCACCTTCTTCGGTGATATGTTTGGCCCCGCTGTCAACATGTCTTGCTGCTGCATAAACCAGCGCTCTGGCCGCCTCTATCTGTGTATCCATATCTGCCAGCATATGCGCGATCGCCT